>NZ_CAJCKS010000106.1:0-16967 GCF_903970985.1 Pantoea sp. ME81
ACTGCGCCGATCCTGGCTGCCTGAAAGCCTGTCCGTCCGAAGGTGCGATTATTCAGTACGCCAACGGCATCGTCGATTTTCAGTCCGAGCAGTGCATTGGCTGCGGCTACTGCATTGCCGGCTGTCCGTTCGACGTGCCGCGCCTGAATAAAGACGACAACCGCGTGTATAAATGCACACTGTGCGTCGATCGTGTCAATGTCGGTCAGGAACCCGCCTGTGTGAAAACCTGTCCGACCGGCGCGATTCATTTTGGTAGCAAAACCGATATGCAGGCGCTGGCGGCAGAACGCGTGGCGGAGCTGAATACGCGCGGCTATGAGAATGCGGGCTTGTACGATCCGGAAGGCGTCGGCGGCACGCATGTCATGTACGTGCTGCATCATGCTGATAAACCGCAGCTGTATCACGGTTTGCCAGAAAACCCGAGCATCAGTCCGGCGGTCACCTTCTGGAAAGGTATCTGGAAACCGCTGGCGGCCATCGGTTTCGCCGCCACCTTCGCTGCCTCGGTATTCCACTATGTCGGCGTCGGGCCGAACCGGGTGGAAGAGGATGAGGACGAGAACCTGCACGAAAAAGAGGAGCGCGAATGATGAAAAAGCGCGATCGTCTGGTGCGCTACAGCGCACCGGAACGCATCAATCATTGGATTGTGGCGTTCTGTTTTGTTCTGGCAGCCCTGAGCGGGCTGGGTTTCTTCTTTCCCTCCTTTAACTGGCTGATGCACGTTTTGGGCACGCCACAACTGGCGCGCATCCTGCATCCCTTTGTCGGCGTGGTGATGTTTGCTGCTTTTCTGATCATGTTTTTGCGCTACTGGAAACAGAATCTGATCAATCGCGAAGACCTGATCTGGGCGAAAAACATCAATAAGATCGTACGCAATGAAGAGGTGGGTGATACCGGCAAATACAACTTCGGGCAGAAGTGTGTGTTCTGGGCTGCTATCATCAGCTTAGTCTTGCTGCTGGCGAGCGGAGTGGTTATCTGGCGTCCTTACTTTGCAGGCGCCTTTGCGATTCCGCTGATTCGAGCCGCTTTGGTGGTGCATTCGGTCTCAGCTGTGGCATTGATCGTGGTGATCATGGTGCATATCTACGCGGCCCTGTGGGTCAAAGGCACCATTACTGCCATGGTTGAGGGCTGGGTGCCGGCCGCGTGGGCGAAGAAACATCATCCACGCTGGTATCGTGAGCAGCGCCAACGCCAAACACAACAGGAAAAACGTCCCTGATGAGTATTCGCATTATCCCGCAGGACCAGCTGGAGAAAGGCGAAAAAAACACGGCGGAACAGGTTCCGCCGCTGCTTTTCCCTCGGCTGAAAAATCTGTACAGCCGCCGTGCAGCGCGTTTACGTGAGCTGGCCGCGAAGAATCCGCTGGGCGATTATCTGCGCTTTGCTGCCGTGATCGCGCAGGCGCAAGACATCGTGCTGTACGATCATCCGCTGCAACTCGATTTGCGCCAGCGTTTGGCCGAAAGCGCCGAACAGGGCAAGCCGCCGCTCGATATTCACACCTATCCCCGCGATGCCCACTGGCAGCGTCTGCTGCATTCGCTGATTGCCGAGCTGAAGCCCGAGATGAGCGGCCAGGCATTGGCGGTGCTGGAGAACCTGGAAAAAGCCTCTTCTTCCGAGCTGGAAGGCCTGGCCAGTGCGCTACTGGAGGGTGATTTTGCGCAGGTCAGCAGCGATAAAGCCCCGTTTATTTGGGCAGCGCTTTCGATCTATTGGGCGCAAATGGCAGCGCTGATCCCTGGCAAAGCCCGCGCAGAATACGGCGAGCATCGCCAGTTCTGCCCGGTGTGCGCCAGCGTGCCGGTGACCAGCGTGGTGCATATGGATGTGGGCCAGCAGGGGCTACGTTATCTACACTGTAATCTGTGTGAAAGTGAATGGTATGTGGTGCGCAGTAAGTGCTCCAACTGCGAGCAAACGCGCGACCTGCACTATTGGTCACTCGACAGCGAAAGAGCCGCAGTGAAAGCCGAAAGCTGTGGTGACTGCGGCACCTATCTGAAGATGTTGTATCAGGAGAAGGATCCGGCGGTGGAACCGGTGGCCGATGACTTGGCCTCGCTGGTACTGGATGCGCGTATGGAGCAGGAAGGCTTTGCGCGCAGCAGCCTGAATCCGTTTATGTTTCCTGGGGATTGAGCAAATTGCCGCTTTCCTACGAACTGTCTCGGCACGATTTATCGCGCTGTTTTTGAGCCAGACAACAACGTGCAATAAATCGCGCCGCTACAATTTGTGTACCTATCACTGTCGCAAAGGAAACACCTGATGAAACTGATTGGCAGCTACACCAGCCCTTTTGTCCGCAAAATTTCAGTGATCCTGTTGGAAAAAGGCCTGGTGTTCGAATTTGTTAACCAGTCGCCTTGGGTGGAAGACAGCCACGTGCCGCACTATAACCCGCTGGGCAAAGTGCCTGCACTGGTAGACGATAACCATCTCACCTGGTTTGATTCTTCGATTATCGCCCAGGTCATTGAGCTACGCGGTGACGCCCCTGCTCTGTTGCCGGATGACGCCCTGCTCGCTCTGCAAGTGCGCCAACTGGAAAAGCTCGCCGATGGCATCAACGATGCCGCCGTGATGATTGTGCGCGAACAGATGCGCCCCGGCGATCAACAGTCCGAAGAAGTGCTAATGCGTAATCGCGAGAAAATTTTGCGTGGGTTGGATGCGCTGGAAACGGCGGCGGCCCAGGGTGAACTGTTAAATAGCGGTACGCTCAATCTGGCCGATATCGCCACCGGCTGCATGATTGGTTATCTCAACTTCCGCCGCGTGCTGCCTAACTGGTGCGTGAATCGCCCGGCGTTGATCAAACTGGCCGATACGTTGTTTGCGCGGGAGAGTTTTGCCCGCACCGTTCCGCCTTCCAGCTAAGCCACCCGATGAAAACACTGTATTCACAACTGCCTGCTATCGACAGCCTGCTGCGCGATCCCGCGATGCAGCCGCTGCTGCTGCAGACGGGCACCGCGTTTACCACCCGCCAGCTGCGCGCCATGCAGCAAGAAGCACGCACGCATATTCAACAGCATCAAACTTTACCCGGCTGGCATCTTAACTGGCCAGAGGAAGCGCAGCGCCGCGCGCAACAGCAGCAACAAAGCGCGCTGCGTCCGGTGTTCAATCTCACCGGCACGGTGCTGCACACCAACCTGGGCCGTGCGCAGTTAAGCGATAGCGCAATTGAGGCGGTCACAGCCTGTTTGCGCCAGCCGGTCACGCTGGAATATGCGCTGGATGATGCGTCACGTGGCCATCGCGATCGTGCGGTAAGTGCGCTGCTGTGTGAACTGACGGGGGCTGAAGCGGCCTGTATCGTGAACAACAATGCCGCCGCCGTGTTGCTGATGCTGGCAGCACTGGCGCCAGGTCGCGAAGTGATTGTCTCACGCGGTGAGCTGGTCGAAATCGGCGGCGCATTCCGCATCCCCGATGTGATGCGCCAGGCGGGCTGCCAGCTGGTTGAAGTCGGCACCACTAATCGTACCCATCTGAAAGATTATGGTGCTGGCATCAGCGACAACACCGGTTTGTTGATGAAGGTGCATACCAGCAACTACCAGATTCAGGGCTTCACCCATGCGGTAGCGGAAGCCGAGCTGGTGGCGTTGGCGGCGCAACATCAGCTGCCGGTGATCACTGATTTAGGCAGCGGTTCGCTCATCGACATGACCGCTTTTAATTTGCCCGCCGAGCCGATGCCGCAACAGCTGATTGCCGCCGGTGTGGATCTGGTGAGTTTTTCCGGCGATAAACTACTGGGCGGCCCGCAAGCAGGGATTATCGTCGGCAAACAGGCGCTTATCGATCGGCTGCAACAGCATCCGCTCAAGCGTGCTTTGCGCGTGGATAAAATGACGCTGGCCGCGCTGGAAGCCACCTTGCAGCTTTACTGCCAGCCGGAAACGTTGCGCGAAGCGCTGCCCACCCTGCGCTTGTTGACGCGATCGTCACACGAGATTTTGCAGCAGGCCGAACGGCTGATGCCTGCGCTGGAACACGCCTATGGCGCTGATTTTTCCCTTAATATCGCCGCCTGTTCGTCGCAAATCGGCAGCGGTTCATTACCCGTTGAGCGCTTACCGAGTTTTGCCATCACGTTTAGCCCACGTGAATCTCACGGCAGCTCGCTGGATGCACTGGCGCAGCGCTGGCGTGCATTATCACAACCGGTGATTGGCCGCATCCAGGAAGGAAGACTGTGGCTGGATTTACGCTGCCTTGAAGATGAAGCGGCGCTGATACGGACCTTAACCACATGATTATCGCCACCGCTGGACACGTCGATCACGGTAAAACCGCACTGCTACAGGCGTTAACCGGTGTCGATGCCGATCGCCTGCCTGAGGAGAAACGGCGCGGCATGACCATCGATCTTGGCTATGCCTACTGGCCGCAACCGGATGGCCGCGTTGTGGGCTTTATCGATGTACCAGGACACGAGAAATTCCTCGCCAATATGCTGGCGGGCATCGGCGGTATTCATCATGCACTGCTGGTGGTAGCGTGCGACGACGGTGTGATGCCGCAAACGCGTGAGCATCTGCAACTGCTAAGCCTGGTCGGGCAACCCCCGCTTAGCGTGGCGTTGACCAAAGCGGATCGCGTCGACGCCGTCCGTATCGCTGAAGTGCAGCATCAGGTGGCGGAGTTGACGCAGCAACTGGGCTGGCTGGCAGTACCGCAATTTGTCACCAGCAGTACCACCCAGCAAGGCATCGACGCGCTGCGCCAGCACTTGAGTGAACTACGCGCACCGGATGTCGATATGGGTCGCCGCTTCCGCCTCGCCATTGATCGCGCGTTTACCCTGAAAGGCAGCGGATTAGTGGTTACCGGCACCGCTCTTTCGGGTGAAGTCAGCGTGGGCGATACGTTGTGGCTCAGCCGCCTCAATCTACCCGTACGCGTGCGTTCGCTGCATGCGCAGAATCAGTCGGTGACGCGTGCGCAGGCTGGAGAACGTATCGCGCTGAATATCGTCGGCGATGTGGAGAAAGACCAGATTGCGCGCGGTGACTGGCTGCTGGCACAACCGCAACCCTCGGGCACCCAGCGATTGATCGTGGCGCTGCGTTTGCTACAGCCGTTAAGAAATCCCTCGCAGCCGGTACATCTTCACCATGCCGCCAGTCATGTGACTGGCCGACTGAACCTGATTGCGGGCGAACTGGCGGAGCTGGTGCTCAACGAGCCGCTGTGGCTGGCGGAAAACGATCGGCTGATTATCCGCGACAGCAATGCACAGCTCACGCTCGGTGGCGGACGGGTGCTGCTGCTGAACAGCAAGAAACGTGGCAAGCGCCATCCTGATTATCTTGACTGGCTGCTACAGCTGGCGGCGGCGGAAGCCGATGAGGAGAGTCTGCAGGCGCACCTGGCACAGCAACCCGTCGACATGGCCGAGCTGAGTTGGGCACGCCAGCTGAGTGACGATGCACTCAACAACCTGCTGGACAAGGTGGCACCCGTGCGACTCGGCAGCGCCATCATGGCTGTGGAACAGGCCAATGACTGGCAGCAGCGACTGCTGGAAGCGCTCACCGCGTTTCATCAGCAGCACCCTGAAGTGCCGGGCATTGGTCGCGATCGCTTGCGTCGCGTGGCTCTCCCCCACCAGCCGCCGGAACAGGTTATCGCATTGACCGATCGGCTGCTTTCACAAGGCCAGTTGCAGCACCGGCAAGGCTGGTTGCATTTGCCTGATTTCAAACCGCGCTTCAATCCCCAGGAAGAAGCGCTGTGGCAGCAGGTCGGCCCACTGTTCAGTGACCAGCCGCTATGGGTACGCGACATCGCACTGGCCACCCAGCAAGATGAAGAAACCATTCGCAGCCTGCTGCTCTCCGCCGCGCGCCTCGGTCATATCACGGCGATCGTGCGCGATCGCTATTACCGCAGCGACCAGATCCAGATCTTCGCCGATCTGATTCGCCAGCGTGACGCCAACGGTGGCAGCACCAGCGCCGCCGATTTCCGCAATCAGCTCGGTACCGGGCGTAAAATCGCGGTACAGATTCTGGAATTCTTCGACCGCAGCGGTTTCACCCGCCGTCGTGGCAACGATCACCTGTTGCGCGATGCCCGCCTGTTCGACACCAGCGCTTAATCCTTCGCGTTGCTTCGCAGTTGTCGCTGTAACTGCGCTGCAACGCCGATTCCGCATTGCTCAAAAATGTGCCAGGATGTAAGAATATTTCTTACATTGGGGCACAATGATGGCACGTACCATGACAATCGATTTAGGTGATGAACTGCGCGAGTTTGTTGAATCTCTGGTGGCGTCCGGTGACTACCGTACTCAAAGCGAGGTGGTGCGAGACTCGCTGCGTTTACTGCGTGAGAAGCAGGCGGCGTCGAAGCTGGAGGCGCTAAAAGAATTGGTAAGACAAGGATTCGAGAGCGGTCCTGGTAAAGAGTGGGACCATGAAGATTTTCTGAGACGAGCAAAAGCCAGGGTGGGCATTTATGAAAAGGAAGATCACGATAAAACCGGAAGCTGATGCCGATCTGATGAAAATCTGGATTTACGGATACTGGAATTTTGGGGAGCAACTCGCAGACGCTTACAACCTTAAATTTTCCCAGCTCTTCGATAAAATTGCCCTGTTCGACTTAGGGCGAAAACGGCCTGATTTAGGCTATCAAATCTATTCACTTTCCTTCGGTCAGCACATTGTGATTTACCGTGCTGAGGTTGATGAGATCTTTATTGGGCGCATCTTGCACCACTCCCAGGAAGTCAGCGCCGAATTTTAAAAACAAAAAGGGACGATTTCTCGTCCCTTCGGCTCACTTCAACACATCAGTTACTGCAGCAGAGAGATATCCGCCACCTGCAGGAACAGCGCGCGCAGTTGCGCCAGCAGCGTCAGGCGGTTAATACGCACTTCCGCTTCATCGGCGTTAACCATCACGTTATCGAAGAAGTTATCGACCGCTTCACGCAATTGTGCCAGCTCCACCAGCGCATCCTGATAGCGGCCTTCCGCGAAGTACGGCTGCAACTTGTCGCCTAGTGCCGTCACGAAAGTCGCCAGCTGGATCTCGGCGTTTTCTTTCAGCAACGATGCCTGCACGCTGTCGTTGAGGGTTTCGGTGGCTTTCGCCAGGATGTTGGACACACGCTTGTTGGCCGCAGCCAGCGACGATGCCGCTTCCAGCGTACGGAAGTGGGAAACCGCTTTCATGCGCGCATCGAAGTCCGCCGGGCGGGTTGGACGACGTGCCAGCACGGCCTGAATGGTGTCGACGCTGTGGCCCTCTTCCTGATACCAGGTACGGAAACGACCCAGCATGAAGTCGATCACTTCATCCACCACTTTGCCGTTGCTCAGCTTGCTGCCGTAGAGACGCACCGCTTCTTCGGTCAGCGTTTGCAGATCGAGTGGCAGGTTCTTCTCAACGATAATACGCAGCACGCCCAGCGCAGCACGGCGCAGTGCGAACGGGTCTTTATCGCCTTTTGGATGCTGACCAATGCCGAAGATGCCCGCAAGGGTATCCATCTTGTCGGCAATCGCGACAGCACAAGCCACGAGGTTCGATGGCAGTGCATCACCGGCAAAGCGCGGCTGATACTGCTCGTTCAGCGCCACCGCGACATCTTCGGCTTCGCCATCATGACGTGCATAGTGCATGCCCATCACGCCCTGCGTATCGGTGAACTCGAAGACCATGTTGGTCATCAGGTCACACTTCGACAGCAGGCCCGCGCGGGTGGCGTGGTTCACATCTGCACCAATCTGGGCTGCGATCCAGCCGGCCAGCGCCTGAATGCGGTCCGTTTTGTCACGCAGCGTACCCAGCTCTTTCTGGAACAATACGGTTTCCAGACGCGGCAGATTATCTTCAAGACGCTTTTTACGGTCAGTGTTGAAGAAGAACTCGGCATCGGCCAGACGCGGGCGCACGACCTTTTCGTTACCGGAGATGATTTGCTGCGGGTCTTTGGATTCGATGTTGGTGACGAAGATAAAGTTTGGCAGCAATTTACCGTCAGCGGAGTACACCGGGAAGTACTTCTGGTCGCCCTTCATGGTGTAAACCAGCGCTTCAGCAGGCACCGCGAGGAACTTCTCTTCGAATTTCGCGGTGAGCACCACTGGCCACTCCACCAGCGAGGCCACTTCTTCCAGCAAGCTGTCGCTCAGATCGGCGATACCGCCCAACTGCTGCGCCGCCGCTTCCGCATCCGCTTTGATTTTGGCTTTACGGGTCGCAAAATCAGCCACCACTTTGCCGCGCTCCAGCAGCAATTGCGGATACTGATCGGCGTTGTCGAGTGTGAACTCTGACTCGCCCATAAAGCGGTGGCCGCGAATCACGCGATCGGACTGAATACCGAGAATCGTCGCCGGGATCAGCTCATCGCCCAACAGCAGCGTCACAGTATGTACCGGACGGACAAACTGCACGTCGCTTGCGCCCCAGCGCATCAGTTTTGGAATCGGCAGCTTGCTTAGTGCGGTTGCCACCATCGCGGGCAGCAGTGCCTGAGCACTCTCGCCTTTCACCGAGGCGCGATGCACCAGCCATTCGCCTTTATCCGTGCTCAGACGCTCAGCCTGATCCACGGTGATGCCGTTACCGCGCGCCCAACCTTCGGCTGCTTTGGTGGCATTGCCATCGGCATCAAACGCAGCAGCAATCGCTGGGCCACGTTTTTCCACTTCACGATCGGCCTGCGCTGTGGCCAATTGGGCCACTTTCAGCGCCAGACGGCGTGGAGAGGCAAACCAGCTCACCTCGCCATGTGCTAAACCGGCGCTGTCCAGTTCTGCGGTAAAGTGCGCAGCAAAGGCTTCTGCCAGGCTACGCAGGGCTTTCGGAGGCAACTCTTCGGTGCCAATTTCCACCAGGAAAGTTTTATCGGTCATGGCTGCCTCTTACTTGTTTTTATTGCACATGGGGAAACCGAGCGCCTCACGAGACGCGTAATAGGCTTCCGCCACGGCTTTCGTCAGGGTGCGGATACGCAGGATATAGCGCTGACGCTCGGTTACTGAGATCGCCTTGCGTGCATCCAGCAGGTTAAAGCTGTGTGCCGCTTTCAGGATGCGCTCATAAGCTGGCAACGGCAGGGGTTTTTCCAGCGCCAGCAGCTGCTGCGCTTCTTTCTCGTACTGCTCGAAGCAGGAGAACAGGAAGTCCACATCCGCGTATTCAAAGTTGTAGGTCGACTGTTCGACTTCGTTCTGATGGAACACTTCACCGTAGGTAGTTTGGCCAAATGGGCCGTCGCTCCACACCAGATCGTAAACACTGTCGACGCCCTGGATATACATCGCCAGGCGCTCAAGTCCGTAAGTGATCTCACCCGTCACTGGCTTACACTCCATGCCGCCCACCTGCTGGAAGTAAGTGAACTGCGTCACTTCCATGCCGTTGAGCCACACTTCCCAACCCAGTCCCCAGGCACCCAGCGTAGGGTTTTCCCAGTTATCTTCCACGAAGCGAATATCGTGTACGGTCGGATCCAGGCCCAGCTCTTGCAGTGAACCCAGGTACAGCTCCTGCAGATTGTCCGGGTTAGGTTTGATCATCACCTGGAACTGATAGTAGTGCTGTAAACGGTTCGGGTTTTCACCGTAGCGACCATCGGTAGGACGGCGTGAAGGCTGCACATAGGCGGTAGCCATCGGCTCTGGGCCAATGGCGCGCAGGCAGGTCATTGGGTGTGAAGTGCCAGCGCCCACTTCCATGTCCAGCGGCTGGACGATGGTGCAGCCCTGACGCGCCCAGTAATCCTGCAAGGTCAGGATCAGGCCCTGAAAGGTCTTGGTATCAAACTTTTGCATGTTGAGTACGCGATAAGGGTCGATTAAAAAAGAGTGCGACAGTATACCCTTTGACCGCGGATTGTGCAGCCGGAAATCCTGGCGCGCCGGGGAGTGGTTTTGCCACGGTTTAACCGGCTAAAACCTTGAGATAAGAAAATCGTATACGATTCATTCTAACTCCTCCGCTAATGCATCACACCCCAACTTAATCCTTAATTTTCATAAAATTAACCACGCTATAATCAAATCCTATTACGTGACAGGCATCACCTTTTCGACCCAATGGTCAAAAATCGCGCATTGACACTTGTATAATCGTATACGAAATTGCGGTGAAACAGTTTTGCTTGGAATTTCACCATGAAGACCGCGATTGCTTATCCAGGAATGAACGCCAGTGACCGCCCAATGGGCCCGGCTCCGCTTTCCGCCGCCGTACTGCACGAACCGATGCTGTTTATCTCCGGCCAGGTGGCGATTGACCCCTACAGCGGTGAGATCAAGGGCAATGACATCGCCAGCCAGACCCGCCAGGTGTTGAAAAACGTCGGCGATCTATTGAGCGAAGCGCAGATGACCTTCGATAACGTGGTGCGCGTGACGATCTATCTCACCGACCTCAGCACCTTCAGTGAGATGAACGCGGCGTATAGCGAGTTCTTCCAGTTCCCCTTCCCGGCGCGCGCCACCGTCGGTATTCAACTCAACCATCCTGACCTGCTGGTCGAGATGGAAGTCACGGCGATGCGCTGATGCATATTCATATCGAAAACGACGCCAGCGCCCCGCAGGCATTACATCTGACCCCGCAGCACCTGCAACAGCTGTTGGATGCCCATCCGCAACTGCGCGGTCACTTTACCCTGAGCGAAAACAGCCAAGCCGCGCATACCGCAGATTTCCTCGCCACCAGCGACATTTTGTGGAGCGGACGCAAGCTGGCGCTCGATACCTTCAGCGCACCACGTCTCGGCTGGGTGCAGGTGATGTCCGCCGGCGTCGAGCAGTGGCTGGCACATCTGCCGGAGGGCGTGACGCTGACCAATGCGTCCGGCGTGCACGGCGATAAAGGCGCCGAGTTCATTCTGATGGCGGCGTTGATGTTCAACTTTGGCATTCCGGGTTTTCTGCAGGATCAGGCTCAGCGCCTGTGGCGCCCCACCTTCGGCGGCTGCGCGCGTGGCAAAACGGTCTTGCTGCTCGGCGTCGGCGGTATCGGTGCCGCAGCGGCGAAACTGCTGACCGCGCAGGGCTACCGTGTGATTGGTGTGACGCGCAGCGGCCAGTGTGATGCCGACGTAGCGCGTTGTATTCGCATTGATGCGATGGACGATGTTCTGCCGCAGGTGGATGTCCTGGTCTCAACGCTGCCGCTCACGCCCCAGACAGACAAGTTGTTTGACCGTCGCCGTCTCGATCTGTTGCCTGCCCGCGCCGGCATCGTGATTGTCGGTCGTGCCGCCGTGTTCGACTACACCGCGATGCGCGAAAAACTGTGCGCCGGTGAACTGGCCGGTGCGGTTCTGGATGTTTATCCGCAAGAGCCGCTGCCAGTAGACGATGCGCTGTGGAGCACGCCGGGCGTGGTGATGACACCGCACTGCAGTCTGGACGATCACAGTGCCTACCTTGAGGGCTGCCTTGAGGTGTTTATCGATAACCTGGTGCGTTTCCGCAGTGGCCATCCGCTGCGCAACCAGGTTGATGTTGCAAGAGGTTATTGAAGTCGCAGTACCGATAAAAGCCGTAAGACGTTCATAAAACACAAGGTCATCGCTTACACATTCACCAGCACCAGGGGAACCTTATTATGAAATTTGCACGCATCGCATTACTGATCTCTGGCATCACCGGCACGCTGTTAGCGGGCCTCTCCAGCGCCCATGCCGCCAGCACCGACCCGATTACGCCAACCGCCAGCGATTTTGCGGCGATGGCGCAGTGCAAGGCGCTGCAGACCAAATACCCGTCACTCAAAGGCAAAGATCTGGTGGTAGGCCTGGGTGGCTACACCAAAGGCTTCGAAGCCCCTTCCGAAAAAGACCCAAGCATTATTGAAGGTCTCGATCCTTCGCTGTTCGAACGTATCAGCAGCTGCCTTGGGGCAAAACACAGTTATCAGACCGGTTCGTTCAACGTGCTGCTGACCTCCATCTCCAGCGGTCGTGCCGATATCGGTCCGATGCTGTATGTCACCGATGAACGTCTGAAGCAGATCGCTTTTGTCGCCTCCATGCAGGTGCAGGATGGCTCGATTCTGGCGAAGGGCAATCCAAAGAAAATCACCACCGTTGATGACCTGTGCGGCAAAACCGTGGCCGCCGCTGCCGGTTCTTACGAAGCCAACAAGTTAGTGCCCGAGCAGAGCGCCAAATGCACCGCCGCTGGTAAGCCAGAAGTCAGCATGCTGATGGTGCAGAACACTGACAACAGTATTCAGGCGGTGAAAAGCGGTCGCGCCGACATCTATCTGACTGAAGCCGGATCCGCCATCGCCATCGCCAAAGCTGACAAAACGCTGGAAAGCGGCTTTACCGTTGACCTGCCGATCATGGTTGGCTTCCCCATCGCCAAAGACAACACCACGCTGCGCAGTGCAGTGATGGATGCAATGAAGGTGATTCAGGAGAGCGGTGCGCAGAAGAAATTGCTGGATTACTGGGGTCAGGGCAGCGCGGCTGAACGCCCGGTTGTTGCACGTGGTTAATGCATAAACTCAGTCGGATCAATTGGGTTGCTGCTTCACGGGCAACCCAAGCGATCGCATTGAGGGAGATAACGCCTTGGATGATTTTCTTAAGTACCTGACCTTCCCTTACCTGTGGGAAGGGGCCGTCATCGCTGTTCAGCTGCTGGTAGGCGCATTAGCGGGCGGCATCCTGATTGGCTTTTTCCTGGCGTTGGCCAGCACCTCAAAGCACTGGTTTATCCGTGTGCCGGTGAAAACGTACATCTATCTGCTGCGCGGCACGCCGGTGCTGCTGCAACTGATTCTGCTCTACAACGTACTGCCAGAGTTCGGCCTGCGTTTCAGCCCGTTCACCAGCGCCCTGTTGGCGTTGATGATCAACGAAACCGCCTTCTGCGCCGAGATTATTCGCGGCGGCATTATGGCCACCGATCGCGATCAGAGCATGGCTGCGCAGGCCTTTGGCTATTCGCGCACCAAAGAGATGATCCACGTGGTGATTCCGCAGGCACTGCGCGCCATTCTGCCGACCATGGGCAATGAAACCGTCGGCCTGCTGAAATCTACCTCGCTGGCATCGGTCGTAGGCGTGAATGAGCTAACAATGCGCGGCCAGGCCATCGTGTCGCAGAACTTCCTGTTCATTCCGGTGCTGGTGGCCTCGGGCGGTATTTACCTGATTCTCTCTACGCTGCTGGCGGGTGGTCAGTGGTGGCTGGAGAAGTTCTATAATCTCGACGAACGTGCCCGCCGTGCCCGTGCGCGCCTGGCAAAACTGCCGCCAGAAGCGGACGTGATGTCGATGCAGTTGCCGAAACGTCGCTGGGATACGCAAACGGCCGCGCCGGTGCTGGAAGTGGACAACCTGTGCGTCGAATACGCCGGTAAAGCGGTACTGAAATCCCTGTCGCTGACTGTACGCCGTGGCGAAGTCGTGGTGCTGCTCGGTCGTTCCGGCTCCGGTAAAAGTACCCTACTGAAATCGATTCTGGCGCTGACGCCACGCAGTAGCGGCACCATTCAGACCGAAGGCCACTTTATGGGCAGCGATGAAAACGGCCGCCCACTGGCTGCCCGCCATCTGCCGGCTAACCGCGCCAAATCCGGCATCGGTATCGTGTTCCAGCACTTCGCGCTGTTCGATCACCTCACCGCGCTGGAAAACGTGATGAGCATTCTGCTGCGCGTGCAGGGTGCTCAACCCGAAATCGCCCGCGCCAAAGCGATGCGCGCCCTGAAGATGGTCGGATTGCAGGACTTCGCCGCTTCACTGCCGCATGAGCTGTCCGGCGGCCAGAAACAGCGTGTCGGCATCGCCCGTGCGCTGGCAGCAGAACCGCAAATCCTGCTGTTCGATGAGCCGACCTCGGCGCTCGACCCTGAGCTGGTGCGTGAAGTGAACCAGACCATGCGCAGCCTGGCGCAAACCGGCATCACCATGATTATCAGTACCCATGACATTGCCTTCGCGGCGGGCGTGGCCGATCGCGTGGTGTTCCTGCAGAACGGGGCGCTGATTGAAGAAGGGCCACCGGCGATTTTGCAGAATCCCAAAACGCCGGCTTTTGCCACCTTCCTTGAACATGAAAATGCCACGGAGGCCCAGCATGCCAATGCATGATCTTGCGGCGCGTGAACGTCTTGGCGATGCGCTGTTCCGCTATATGCAGGGGCAGCCCGCCGATGCGCTCGCTGACGAACCGGATGCTAACCAGCAGGCGCTGCGCCGTTTTCGCTTGCTGCCGCGTGTACTGCAGGGCAATGAGGCGATCAGCACCCAGACCACCATCCTCAATCAAAGCTGGTCAGCTCCGCTCGGCGTCGGTGCCTTTGCGGGTGATCGCATCTTCCATGAAGAGGGATTGCTGCCGATTGCCCGCGCCTGTAAACGTCTGCAACTGCCGCTGGTGATCTCCGAAGAGACGGTCACGCCGCTGGAACAGATTGGCGCGGAGTACGACCGCTGCTGGCTTCAGCTACGCGCGGCAGGTGATGTTGGGCGTATCAAAGATTTGATCGATCAGGCTGCACAAGCCGGATTCAAAAATATCGTTCTCACCGTGCTGGCACCGGTGCATCCGGTGCCGGGATTACAGCCAGGCGGCTTCTCAATTGGTGAAGCGCTCAAACAGCGCGGCTGGCACACCGTCGGCGGCATGCAACCGGGCGTTGAACCCTTGCCGGCCTTTCCGGTGTGGCGCTGGCAGGAAATTGACGAGGTGGCCGCACACTGCGCTGCGCGTCAACTGCCGCTGTGGCTAAAAGGCATTTTGCATCATGACGATGCGGCACCGGCGGCACAGCACGGTGTGAGCGGCATCATCGCCTCGAATATTGGCCTGCGCCAAAGCGCGCGCTGGGCCACACCGGTCGATCAGCTCGCCGATTTACAGGCGGTCACTCGTCTGCCGCTGCTGCTGGATGGCGGCGTGCGCTGCGGCAGCGATGCTGTGGTGGCACGTTGCCTCGGCGCCTCGCTGTCACTCAGCGTGCGACCGATCATCAGCGCCCTGGTAGCAGGTGGCGAAAGCGCGGTGTTCGATCTGCTCTCCGGCTGGATCAATGAAATCACCGCCATTAGCCACTGGTGCGGCGTCAGCGACATGGCTGCGCTCAACGGCAGTTTTGTTGCGGAGGTGCGCGGATGATGCACAGGTTAATCTTCAATCAGGGCGATGCCAGCGAATCCCGCATCTATTACTGCGCCCACTATTTGGCCGACAGCCTCGGCTTGTTCGCCGCCGAGCAGTTGCAGGTCACCTTCACCACCAGCGCATCGGGGGGGCACACCGTGCAGGGCGGACAAGTGCCGGCTGTGTTGAGCCGCGAAGCGGATCTCACGCTGGGCGGGCCGATGGTGGTGATGAAGCATTACCAGCAGCACGGCGCTGAGTTGCAGTGCTTTTGCGCCTCGGTCGCCGCTAATCCGTGGTTTCTGGCGGCAGTGCAGGCTCAGCCCGATTTTCAGCTCAGTGATTTGCGCGGTAAACGCGTGCTGGATGTCGGTAATGTCGGCACCGCTACGCTGACCTTCCGCTGGCTGCTGTCCCAGCATGATTTGTTGGATCAGGTGGAGCTGATTGCCGGTAGTGGCGATCAGGCACGGGATTTCGCGGCCGTAGCAAGGGGTGAAGCGGACTATGCGCTGCACGCCATGCATATGCTGGCACCGGCGATTGCCGCCGGGCAATTAAGCAGCATCAGCAGCCTCGCTTTGCTGTGCGGCAAGGTGCCGTGGAGCGCCTATATTGCCCGGACCGATGTCCTCACGGAGAAAGCTGCTGCGTTTGCGGCCTTCTCACGCGCCATCGAACAGGCACTGGCGTGGATCGCCACGCATGATGCCGAAACACTGGCCGCACAGGTGCAGCACTGTTATCCCGATTATCCGCTTGATGCGCTGATCACCGGTTTAGCCGCGTATCAGCAAGCGCACGTCTTCGCGACCAGCGGCCTGATTCCAGCCGATGAATTTAACCACTTCAGCCAACTGCTGGGCGCTATCGGCTGGCTGGATCCTTCTCAACCCTTGCCCTATGGCGCACTGGTGACGCAAGCAGGAGCAGAGTGATGAAACAATTAATTATCAACGGCCTGGTAGTGACAGAAACCCGCGCCGCGCCCGCCGATGTGCTGATTGAGAATGGCAAAATCAGCGGCCTGCTGATGCCGGGAGCCCTCGCTGACGGCGTCGATGAGATCATTGATGCGCAGGGGCTAATCATCGTACCCGGCGCGATTGATGTGCATACCCATTTCACCGGCTCGCACGATTTCCCTGAACAGGAGCTGCGCGAAGGCACGCGTGGTGCGGCTGCGCACGGCGTCACCACCATCGTTGAGATGCCGCACTCACTGCCGCCCGCCACCAGCCTCGCTAACTTCACCGCCAAGCAGCGCTGGCTGGCGGACAACTGCTCGGTGGATTACGCCATGTGGGCCGGACTGGATGGCCGCAACGTGCACGAGTTAGCGGCGCTGGATCAGGCGGGCGCACTGGCGTTCAAAGCTTTCCTGTGCAGCGGCGCGCCGAACGGTGAAGCCACTGACGAGAAAGGCTTACCGCGCCTCGACGATGATGGCTTGCTGCGCGCGATGCGTGAACTGGCCACCTTTGACGGTTTGATTGGCGTCCACGCCGAGAATCACGACATCCTGATCGGTGCCGGCAGCGAACTGCGCCGCGCCGGACGTAAAGATACCCGCGCGCATGCGCTGGCCGGGCCAGAAATCGCCGAAATCGAAGCCGTGGGTCGTGTATTGGCGGTGGCGGAAGAGACCGGCGCACGCTGCCACATCGTGCACGTCAGCTCCGCTCGCGCCGCCGAAGCCATCGTCGCTGCCAAAAGCAAAGTGCGCGCCAGCTTCGAAACCTGTCCGCACTATCTGATTCTTGATGAAGACGACCTGGTGCGCATCGGACCGAAAGCTCGGTAGAGCGGCGGGTAGGGAAAGAGTGTACGTCC
>NZ_CAJCKS010000107.1:0-16944 GCF_903970985.1 Pantoea sp. ME81
TGACGACCCAGCAGGATGTGCTCACGGGTCTGTGGCATTGGGCCATCAGTCGCAGCAACAACCAGGATCGCGCCGTCCATCTGCGCAGCACCGGTGATCATGTTTTTCACATAGTCGGCGTGGCCTGGGCAGTCAACGTGCGCGTAGTGGCGAGTCGGGGTTTCATATTCAACGTGTGAAGTGTTGATGGTGA
This sequence comes from Pantoea sp. ME81, assembly GCF_903970985.1. Lineage (NCBI taxonomy): Bacteria > Pseudomonadati > Pseudomonadota > Gammaproteobacteria > Enterobacterales > Erwiniaceae > Pantoea > Pantoea sp. ME81. The sequence continues at coordinate 194 of NZ_CAJCKS010000107.1, forward strand.
TACCACGAGCTTTCTCTTCTGGTGCGTTATCGATCTGATCGAACGCTTTAGCAGAGCCGCCGTAGGTTTTAGCCAGAACGGTGGTGATAGCTGCAGTCAGAGTGGTTTTACCATGGTCAACGTGACCGATGGTGCCAACGTTTACGTGCAGTTTGTTACGCTGAAATTGCTCTTTCGCCATGGCGATAATTCCTTACGTTGTGCCTTCATGAGTCATGAAGGCATCAGTTCACAATTTTTAAACCGTAGCTTATTTGCTACGAGCTTCAATAACGGCCTGAGCGACGTTGTTCGGCGCATCATCGTACTTCAGGAACTCCATGGAGTAAGAAGCACGGCCTTTGGTCAGAGAACGCAGCTGGGTTGCATATCCGAACATTTCAGACAGTGGAACTTCAGCATGGATCTGAACGCCAGTAGCGTTAGATTCCTGTCCTTTGAGCATACCACGACGACGGCTAAGGTCACCGATAACGTCACCGGTGTTCTCTTCCGGAGTCTCTACTTCAACCTTCATGATCGGCTCAAGCAGAACGGGCTGTGCTTTCTTAAAGCCATCTTTGAAGGCTAAAGAAGCGGCCAGTTTAAACGCCAGCTCAGAGGAGTCAACGTCATGGTAAGAACCGAAGTGCAGACGAACACCCAGATCTACTACCGGGTAACCGGCCAGTGGACCAGACTTCAGCTGCTCCTGGATACCTTTATCAACCGCAGGGATGTATTCAGTTGGAATCACACCACCCTTGATGTCGTTGACGAATTCGTAACCTTTAGGGTTAGAACCCGGCTCCAGTGGGTACATGTCGATAACAACATGACCGTACTGACCACGACCACCAGACTGCTTAGCGTGTTTACCTTCAACATCGGTAACTTTAGAACGAATCGCTTCGCGATAAGCAACCTGTGGTTTACCGACGTTCGCTTCAACGTTGAACTCACGCTTCATACGGTCAACGATGATGTCGAGGTGCAGCTCACCCATACCCGCGATGATGGTCTGGTTAGATTCTTCATCAGTCCATACGCGGAAAGATGGATCCTCTTTTGCCAGACGACCCAGAGCCAGACCCATTTTTTCCTGGTCAGCTTTGGTTTTCGGCTCAACGGCGATAGAGATTACTGGCTCTGGGAATTCCATGCGCTCAAGAATGATGACATTTTCTGGATCACACAGGGTGTCACCAGTGGTCACATCTTTCAGGCCGATCGCAGCTGCGATGTCGCCCGCACGAACTTCTTTGATCTCTTCACGTTTGTTAGCGTGCATCTGAACGATACGGCCCAGACGCTCACGGTTTGACTTAACCGGGTTGAACACGGTGTCACCGGTGTTAACAACACCAGAGTAAACGCGGAAGAAGGTCAGGTTACCCACAAACGGGTCGGTTGCGATTTTGAACGCCAGAGCAGCAAACGGCTCGTTGTCGTCAGAATGACGCTCAGCCGGCGTGTCTTTACCGTCGTCCAGCATACCGTTGATCGCGGTAACGTCAGTCGGTGCTGGCAGGTATTCAACTACCGCATCCAGCATCGCCTGAACACCTTTGTTCTTAAATGCAGAACCACAGGTAACCAGGATGATTTCGTTTTTCAGCACGCGCTTACGCAGAGAAGTTTTGATCTCTTCTTCAGTCAGCTCTTCACCGCCGAAGAATTTCTCCATCAGCTCATCAGAACCTTCTGCAGCGGCTTCAACCAGATTCGCACGCCATTCATCAGCCAGTTCCTGCATATCAGCTGGGATATCTTCGTAAACGAAGGTAACGCCCTGATCTTCATCGTTCCAGTTGATGGCTTTCATTTTCACCAGGTCAACAACACCGGTGAATTTCTCTTCTGCGCCGATTGCCAGCTGAAGCGGAACCGGGTTTGCACCCAGGCGCGTTTTCATCTGATCAACAACTTTCAGGAAGTTAGCACCCATGCGGTCCATTTTGTTAACGAACGCGATGCGTGGAACTTTATATTTGTTAGCCTGGCGCCATACGGTTTCAGACTGTGGCTGAACACCACCAACCGCACAGTAAACCATTACTGCGCCATCAAGCACACGCATAGAACGCTCAACTTCGATGGTGAAGTCAACGTGTCCCGGGGTGTCAATGATGTTGACGTGGTGTGGCTCGAACTGCTTAGCCATACCTGACCAGTAACAGGTGGTTGCAGCGGAAGTGATGGTAATACCACGTTCCTGTTCCTGCTCCATCCAGTCCATGGTTGCGGCGCCGTCATGCACTTCACCGATCTTGTGGTTTACACCGGTGTAGAACAGAACACGTTCGGTAGTGGTAGTTTTACCGGCGTCGATGTGAGCACTGATACCGATGTTACGATAGCGCTCAATGGGTGTTTTACGAGCCATTTGATTCCTCTGATTCTGAGACGTTCTAAGTTAAAAAAGCCCAGCAGGTAAGCCACTGGGACGCCCGCTGGGTTAATAACAACTACGTGGCTGTTACCAGCGGTAGTGTGCGAACGCCTTGTTGGCTTCAGCCATACGGTGAACGTCTTCACGTTTCTTAACTGCAGTACCTTTGTTCTCTGCAGCGTCAGAAAGTTCGTTCGCCAGGCGAAGAGCCATTGATTTATCACCGCGTTTACGAGCAGCTTCAACGATCCAACGCATTGCCAGAGCATTACGACGAACCGGACGGACTTCAACTGGAACCTGGTAGGTTGAACCACCAACGCGACGTGACTTAACTTCTACAGTCGGACGTACGTTTTCGAGTGCAACTTCGAAAGCTTCCAGACCATCTTTACCTGCACGTTGAGCCAGGGTATCAAGTGCGGTATAGACGATAGATTCTGCAGTAGATTTTTTACCATCTACCATCAGGATGTTTACAAATTTAGCCAGCAATTCTGATCCGAACTTAGGATCTGGCAGGATTTTACGCTGACCAATGACGCGACGACGTGGCATGGAAATACTCCGTTGTTAATTCAGGATTGTCCAAAACTCTACGAGTTTATTTTGACATTAAAGTGAAAATGTTTGGCCTTACTTAACGGAGAACCATTAAGCCTTTGGCTTCTTCACGCCGTACTTGGAGCGTGACTGCTTACGGTCTTTAACACCTGAGCAGTCAAGCGCGCCGCGAACGGTGTGGTAACGCACACCTGGCAAGTCTTTAACACGACCGCCACGGATCAGGATCACTGAGTGTTCCTGGAGGTTATGACCTTCACCGCCGATGTAGGAGGTAACTTCAAAACCGTTAGTCAAACGCACACGGCAAACTTTACGCAGTGCTGAGTTTGGTTTTTTAGGGGTAGTGGTGTACACACGAGTACAAACACCACGTTTCTGCGGGCAAGCTTCCAGCGCAGGCACGTTGCTTTTTGCAACTTTGCGTACGCGTGGTTTGCGAACCAGCTGGTTAACTGTTGCCATTAAATAGCTCCTGGGATTTAGCTTTTTGCTTCGTAAACACGTAATAAATCGCCTCGTATTACTACGAGGAGGCAGAATTTTAGGGCTGTGTCAAAAGGGTGTCAAGAAATAACCAGGTTTTCCTTGCTACCAGGCCACTTGTTGTTGGTGCTTCACCGTCATCGCAACGAAACCAGTATAGTCCAAACGTGCTACTTTGGTCGAAATTTGCTCAACCAACCCACGCGCGACCACATCTTCCTCAAGAACCCAAAGCGCGGCCGGAGAGGCTTGCAGCTTGATGAACATCTGGCTGCCCTCAAGCGCGGCCGTGACGCCATCCTGCATTAGCAGCAAATCGTCGCCCTCCTGCATCAGCAGTAACAGGCTATCGATATCGCATTGCCAGGGTGATTGCAGCAGCGTGTAGAGCATGTTGGATTCTCAGAAACGAAGGATTCGATGATAAGTGGCGAGTTTCTGGCGCAGTGTCGCGGCATCCAGCACTTCAGCCGTCATCACGCGTTCAGCCGTCAGGCTTTGCCCGCGCGCATCAAGTGACTCTCGGCAGGCGAAACACTGGTCGATGTCGTAGAGATCGAGCACGCCAAACGTCGCGATATAGTTGCGAGCCAAAATCTGCTCAGGCTGCTGTGCGCGTTGCAGTTGCAGCACGCCATCGCCAATAAAGAACAGTCCAATGTCTTCGCTGAGCGCGCCAGTGGCCAGCACCGCATCCAGCCCTTCCCTGCCCGCGCTGCTGCCGTGGGGGGCCTGAGTGAAAAGAAATGCCACACGATTCATCAGAATTGCACCAGACGATCACAGCTCAACGCGGCTTCTGCCAGCGCACCTAAGCCGCTCAGTTCAAAACCAGGCTGCAAATTACTGCCCACCAGTTGCAAGCGCGTCGCTTCCTGCTCATCCGTCACGCCACGGCGCAATGCGGCAGCCACGCAAATATTTAGCGCGGCACCACTCTCTTCGCGCAGTTGCTGCCATGCGCGCACCACATCGACTTCATCGCTGGCAGGTGAAGTGAGCTGATTGGCATTCAGCACGCCTTCTCTATAAAAGAAAACACTTTCCAACTGGTGCCCTGCTTTGAGCAACGCACGAGCAAACAGCAATGCACTACTGGCATTCTGCGTACCGTATGCCGGCCCCGTCACCAGTAAGGTATAACGCATTAGCGATCCTGCCCCTGGAAGTCTCCACTTTTGAACTGGCGGATGTAGAGGTAAACCGTGTGTTTGGAAATATTGAGACGATCGGCCACCTGGTTAATCGCATCCTTGATATCAAAAATTCCCTTCTCGTACAGGTTGAGCACAATCTGGCGATTCTTGGCGTTGTTCGACACATTGCGGTCGTTGCTCACTTCCTCAATGGTAAATTCCAGCGTTTGCATCACCAGGTCTTCTACTGAGCTGGCAAAGTTGACGTTGGAATCTACCTGCTGCATTTCCGGCGGCATAAAGGTCGACATAATCTGCGAGAACGGCACATCAAGGTTCATGTTAATACACAGCAGGCCAATCACGCGCTGCTGACGATTGCGAATCGCGATGGTGACCGATTTCATCAGCACGCCGCTCTTAGCGCGCGTGAAGTATGCGCGGGACACATTGCTGTCGGCGCCATGCATATCATGCAGCATGCGCAATGCCAAATCGGTAATCGGTGAGCCCACTTTGCGGCCGGTATGTTCACCGTTGGCGATGCGCACGGCGGAGCATTTCAAATCTTCCAGTGAGTGCAGCACGATTTCGCAGTGCGAGCCGATCAGCATCGCGAGGCCATCAACGACGGCTTCGTAAGATTTGAGAATATCGTAATCGGCTTGCTCGAACGGACGTTGCTCCAGTAAATCGAAGTCAGTCAGTTCGCCGGGATTGAATGGATTAGACATCGAAGACATTACCCTAAATGGCTGGAGCCTGTCTCGACAGCTTTGGGGCAGACTCATATTGTGATAGTTGTGCAGGCGCTAGTCTGGCAAATGTCGGGGTGTTTAGCCAGAGCTTTACTCATTCCCCTAAACAATTTGGGTTGCTGCAAGACGGCATATTGGTTCAGCCCTGAGCATGAGTGAGGATGGCGAGCATAGCCAGCGCAGCTCAAGTCTGGCGGACAAATAAAAACGCCGCCCGGAGGCGGCGTCAGAAGCGCAAGCAGATTACTGCGCTTTCTTATCAGCAGCGGCCGGAGCCTGTGCTTTCTCATCCGCTTTTGGCGCTGGCTTGATATCCAGCAGCTCAACATCAAATACCAGCGTTGAGTTGGCCGGAATGCCCGGAACGCCATTTTTGCCGTAAGCCAGGTTCGGTGGGATCACCAGCTTGATCTTGCCGCCTTTCTTCACGTGCTTCAGACCTTCGGTCCAGCCTGGGATCACGCCGTCGAGACGGAATGACAGTGGCTCGCCACGGGTGTAAGAGTTATCGAACTCGGTACCGTCGATCAGCGTACCTTTATAGTTCACGACGACGGTGTCGCTGTCTTTAGGTGCGTCACCGGTGCCTTCTTTCTCAACCTGATACAGCAAGCCAGATTCAGTTTTCTTCACGCCTTTTTCTTTGGCGAATTTATCAGCGTAAGCGGCGCCCTTGTCAGAGTTCTCTTTCGCGTCTTTTTCCATCTTCGCCTGTGCAGCGCCTTTCACGCGGCCTTCGAAGGCTTGCAGTGTCTGCTCGATCTCTTGATCAGACAGTTTGCTCTTGCCACCGAATGCATCCTGAACACCTGCGATCAACTGATCTTTGTCCAGTTTGATGCCCAGTTTCTCTTGTTCCTTCAGAGAGTTGTCCATGTAGCGACCCAAAGAAGCACCCAGCGCATAAGCTGACTGCTGGTCTTCGTTTTTGAAGGCAGCATTTTTCGGTGCCTGCGGTGCTGCCTGAGCAGCGTCAGCCGGAGCCGCAGCGGTTTCAGCTGCCATTGCCAGCGGTGCATTCAGCGCAATGGCCATGGTGGTAGCTAACAATGTGACTTTAAACAGTGATTTCATCCTTTCTCCAAAACCGAAGCATCTAAACCTCGGGAATCATTGCGGACAGTGGCCCACACTATAACTTTACGTGGCAGCGGCGAACACTCCCACAACGTAATTACCCGCTTAACATCCGACCTTTTTTGCATCAGGAAGTTTCACCAGAGATGAAGGCATTAGCGCTGATTTCAACCGCAAAGCCCCATAAAGGTTAAAAATCGGGTGATTCTGCCGCTAAAGACCGTAGAATCACGCCCGATACGCGCCAGGCGCAGCACCGTGACAGGAGAAGAAATGATGCAGCATGAAGAGTGGGAACAACGCCTTGAGGCGCTGGAGAGCAAACTGGCATTTCAGGAGCACACCATCGATCAGCTCAATCTGACGGTGACTCAACATGAACTGGAGATGAGTCGTATGCGCGAACAGGTACGTTTATTAGTGGATAAAGTGAAAGCAGCGACACCTTCACCGATTGCTTCGCAGTCCGAAGAGACGCCACCACCGCACTATTAAAGCAAAAGGCCACCTGAAGGTGGCCTTTTGTTGTTCAATGCAGAACTTAGTGGCTGCAACCGCAACCGCCAGTACCACAACCGCCCTGGCCGTGATCGTGACCATGGTCGTGATCGTGGTCATGATGATGACCATCTGCACCATGCACATGGCCGTGTGCGATTTCTTCTTCCGTTGCTTCACGGATCGCTACCACTTCCACGTTGAAGTTCAGGTTCTGACCCGCCAGCATGTGGTTACCATCAACCACAACGTGCTCGTCTTCCACTTCAGTGATTTCAACCGGCACTGGACCCTGATCGGTTTCTGCCAGGAAGCGCATGCCAACCTGCAGTTCGTCGACGCCCATGAACACATCTTTTGGTACACGCTGCACCAGGTTGTCATCGTACTGACCGTAAGCGTCGTTTGCCGGAATATGCACATCAAACTTATCGCCAACCGCGTGATTTTCCAGCGCTTTTTCCAGACCAGAAATCAGGGAACCATGACCGTGCAGATAGTCCAACGGTGCACTCACCGGTGACTCGTCAACCAACACACCGTCTTCGGTACGAACCTGATACGCCAGGCTCACCACCAGGTCTTTTGCTACTTTCATGATATCTCCTAACCGTTGAGAACTGAGATCCCGTCTCATTGGTCTATTTTGCGTGCAATAACCAACCAGAAAGGTTCAAGACTGAGGATGCCAACAAATGTGTTGCTGCATACTGCTCAGCGTTAATGGCGCCGATTGTAGCGGAATTCAATCCCGCTGTAAGTTTAAGCTTAAAAAAAGCTGCGCCATTCTGCTACTCAGGATGAAAAATGCCGATCACTTGCTCATTGCTGCGCACCTTATCGCGAACTTGTTTATCCGCTTCACGCATTTGATGGCCGCACTGCACGCACTCCACCACTTCGACATTGTTTTCACGCCATAACGCCAGCGTGTCTTTTTCCTGACATTGCGGACATACCGCACCAGCAATAAAACGTTTACGCATACTCTTTCCTGCCCGCTATTAAGCAACGGATATGTTAAGTGTAGTCCTACTCGTCATCCCAACCGTCGATCTGACGTTTTTCATGCTGCATTTCGCGCTGGAAGATGTCTTCTAACTCACGACGAGCTTCACGCACACGTGAGGCCTGCGCATTATCATCGTGACTTGGCACCAGTTCACGTAGCATGCGCATATCGAGTCGGCGGAAATGCTGTTGCGCGCGTTGCGCCTGATGCGGATGCATGCCGAGTGAAATCAGCGTCTTGCGCCCCAACTCCAGCGCACTTGAGAAGGTTTCACGCGAGAACAACGTCACGCCCGCTTGCAGTAATTCATGGGCTTCCACACGGCCACGCGCACGCGCCAGAATTTCCAGCTGCGGGAAGTGCTGCTGGCAAAGGTGAACGATGGACATCGAATCTTCCGGATCATTGCAGGTAATCACAATGGATTGTGCATTCTCCGCACCGGCAGCACGCAGTAACTCAAGCTCAGTGGCATCGCCGTAGTAAACCTTATAGCCATATTTACGCATCAGGCTGACAGCCGAGATGTCACGCTCCAGCACCGTAATACGCTTATTGTTAGCCATCAGCAAGCGGCCCACCACCTGACCAAAACGACCAAAGCCAACCACAATGACCTGCGGCTGATCATCTTCGACAAACGGCTTCTCATTGTCATCATCGGGCTCATTGAACCGACGTGCGAGAATTTTATCCACCCCCTGCATCAACAGCGGTGTGGTCATCATCGACAGCGTCACCGTCACCAGCAACAGTGGTAATTGATCGCCGCTAAACAGTTTGGCCGACGAGGCCGCTGAAAACAGCACAAAAGCAAATTCACCGCCCTGGCTAAGCACCCCGGCAAACTGCAGGCGCTCGGAACTGCGCAAACCATAAATACGGCCCAGCACATAGAGCACTAGCGTCTTGACCGCCACGAGAATCACTACGCCAAGGATAATCTCCGCGATATGGGTATAGAGCACGCCCAAATTCAGCGCCATGCCGACGGAAATAAAGAACAGCCCGAGCAGCAACCCTTTGAAGGGTTCGATCGCCACTTCCAGCTCGTGCCGATATTCGCTCTCGGCCAGCAGGATCCCGGCGATAAAGGTGCCGAGCGCCATCGACAGCCCGAGCGCATCCATAAACAGCGCCGATCCCAGCACCAGTAATAATGAGGCCGCCGTGAATACTTCACGGACACCCGACGCAGCGATAAAGCGGAAAATCGGACGCAGCAGATAACGGCCGCCCACCAGCATGCCAGCAAACGCCAGCACCTTCATGCCCACTTTCAGCCAGTCAACATGGCCACTGTCGCCACCGGCCAGCAACGGCACGAGGGCTAATGCGGGAATGACAGCCAAATCCTGGAAGAGGAGCACTGAGAAGCCGAGTTGTCCCGCTTCGCTACGATTCATGCCTTTATCGCGCATCAATTGCAGTGCCATAGCCGTCGAAGACATTGCCAGGCCAATCCCGCCGATCACTGCGGCTTGCCAGCTAAAGTTGGTCAGCCACAGCAGCACACCGAGAATCGCGGCAGAAACCAATACCTGCGCAGCGCCCACACCAAAGATTGAACGTCTTAACGCCCAAAGCTTGGCGGGATTCAACTCCAGCCCGATGATGAACATCAGGAACACCACGCCGAGTTCGGAGAAGTGCAGAATCTCATCAACGTCGCTGATAAAGCCTAGCCCCCACGGCCCGATGGCAATGCCTGCCACTAGATAACCCAGCACGGCACCAATACCAAGTCGGGCCGCAATCGGCACCACAACCACAGCGGCCACCAGATAAATCACTCCGGCAGTGAGTAACGTTTGACCTTCCATCACATCACTCCCTGCGGCAATGGTGACGAGAGCCAGTCACGGTAGGCGCGCGCATAATTGCGCATCACTTCCGGTGTCTGGCGGCGAGCCCAATAGATCACCATCGGCGTCATCCAGTGCATACGACACATCTGCGCCGTCAGCTCAAACGGACGCATGATGTCGCTCATCGGATAACGATTCAGGCCGTTATGGTGATACGCGGTTTCCGGTTCTCCGGTGGTCACCACGCTGCGCCAGTACTTGCCCTCCAGCGCATTCCCGTCCTGGCCGCTGGCAAACCCACGCGACAACACGCGATCCAGCCACTCTTTCAGCAAAGCCGGGCAGCTATAGGTATACAACGGATGCTGGAAAACGATGATTTGGTGTTCGCGCAACAGCTGCTGCTCGTAATGAATATCAATGAAAAAATCCGGATAGTGGGCGTATAAATCGTGCACCGTGACGTGGTCCAGTTCCATAGCCGACTGCAGCAAAACCCGATTAGCAATCGAATCCTGTGTTTCCGGATGGGCGTAAAGCAGCAAAATTTTGGGTGGCTGCGACATCGTTCCCCTCCAAAGCGTCGTCACCGCAACGGAATTCCGCTACCATGCTCGACGCAACTAACCATTATTGAATTATGTTGCCGATAAATTAACATATTCTGACGATACGGCGCTTATGATTGTCTTTTCCGCATTACAAATACGCCGCGGCACTAACGTGCTGCTGGACAACGCAACAGCCACCATTAATCCCGGCCAAAAAGTCGGTTTGGTGGGTAAGAACGGCTGTGGAAAATCCACGCTGCTGTCGCTACTGAAGGGCGAAATTAGCAGTGATGCAGGCAATTTCACTTTTCCAGGTAACTGGGCGCTGGCATGGGTGAACCAGGAAACCCCGGCCCTCACTAAAGCCGCGCTGGAATATGTTATCGACGGCGACCGCGAATATCGTCAGCTTGAATCCGAATTAGCTGATGCCAACGCCAGGGATGACGGCAACGCCATCGCTCTGCTGCATGGCAAGCTGGATGCAATTCAGGCGTGGAGCATACATGCTCGCGCCTCCAGCCTGCTGCACGGATTGGGCTTTAGCCAGGAACAATTAATGCGGCCGGTGAGTGATTTCTCCGGTGGCTGGCGCATGCGCCTTAACCTTGCGCAAGCGCTGGTGTGCCGATCCGATCTGCTGCTACTTGATGAACCGACTAACCACCTTGATCTTGACGCTGTTATCTGGCTAGAGCGCTGGTTGAAAAGCTATGAAGGCACGCTGATCCTCATCTCGCATGACCGTGACTTCCTTGATCCGGTGGTGGATAAAATCATTCATATCGAACAGCAAACGATGTTCGAATACACCGGCAACTACAGCTCGTTCGAGCGCCAGCGCGTCGCCAAACTGGCGCAGCAGCAGGCGTTGTTCCAGAGCCAGCAGGAAAAAGTACAGCACCTGCAAAAGTACATCGATCGCTTCCGCGCCCAAGCCACTAAAGCCAAACAGGCGCAGAGCCGTATCAAGATGCTGGAGCGCATGGAGTTAATTGCCCCGGCTCACGTCGATAACCCGTTCAGCTTCAGCTTCCGCGCACCAGAGAGCCTGCCCAATCCATTACTGAAAATGGAGAAAGTCACGGCGGGTTATGGCGAACGCATCATTCTTGATGCCATCAAACTGAATCTGGTACCGGGTTCACGCATCGGTCTACTCGGCCGTAACGGTGCGGGTAAATCAACGCTGATTAAACTGCTGGCCGGTGAAATTGAAGCGCTGGATGGTAAAGTTGGCCTGGCAAAAGGCATCAAGCTTGGCTACTTCGCTCAGCATCAACTTGAATACCTGCGCGCCGATGAATCGCCATTGCAGCATCTGGCCCGCATTGCGCCACAAACGCTGGAACAACAGCTGCGTGATTATCTGGGCGGCTTCGGTTTCCAGGGTGATAAAGTCAGTGAAATCACTGAACGTTTCTCAGGCGGTGAAAAAGCGCGACTGGTGCTGGCACTGATCGTCTGGCAACGTCCAAATCTGCTGCTACTCGATGAACCGACCAACCACCTTGATCTCGACATGCGTCAGGCATTGACCGAAGCGCTGATTGATTTCGAAGGCGCGCTGGTGGTGGTTTCGCATGACCGTCATTTACTACGATCCACCACCGACGATCTCTATCTGGTACATGACCGCAAAGTCGATGTGTTTGAAGGCGATCTCGATGATTACCAGCAGTGGTTGAGCGATCTGCAAAAGCAGCAAGCCCAGCAGGATGCTGCACCAAAGCAGGATAACGCCAACAGCGCCCAGTCTCGTAAAGATCAGAAACGCCGCGATGCTGAACTGCGCGCGCAAACTCAGCCGTTGCGTAAAGAGATCGAGAAGTTAGAGAAGCAGATGGCGAAGTGGCAGAGCCAGCTCAGCGAAGCGGAAGCGATGCTGTCAGACAGTGCAATTTACGATCAGAGCCGTAAGGCCGATTTAACCTCGGCGCTGCAACGTCAGGCTGAAAGCAAATCGGCGCTGGAAGACGTTGAAATGGCCTGGCTGGATGCTCAGGAACAACTGGAGCAAATGCTGGCGAGTTAAGCAGTGTATGTAACCAGAGCGGCGCCATTCATTGCGCGTCCTCTAACCCCCTCGCGATAAATTCCGCTGTGACCCGATTATGCCTGCTGTAAAGCCAGCAGGCATGTTTAGGTCGGCATTGATGCCGACCTGGCTAACCACCGTCGTCATTCAAAAAGGCACATCACCCAGCACGGTTGCGCGATGCATCACTCTACGCGCCGGATAATAATCCGCATTGGCATAATGCTGCGTGACGCGGTTATCCCAAATAGCCACATCATTCTCTTGCCAGCGCCAGCGCACCTGAAACTCCGGTTTTGCCGTGTGCCAGAACAGGAAATTCAGCAGTGCTTCGCTCTCCTTCTCACTCAATCCCAGTAAACGCGTCGTGAAGCCTTCATTCACAAACAGCGCCTTACGCCCACTCACCGGGTGCGTGCGAATGACGGGATGGTGTACCGGCGGATGCTTCGCCACGGCCTGTTGCCAGCGTTGATGTTCCTCTTCGGTCTTACGGTATTTATATTCCTGGAATGACTTCTTGAAATCGTGTTCTGCCTGCAAGCCACTCAGCAGCTGCTTAAAAGGCTCTGACAGCGCTTCATAAGCCGCAATTCCCGTTGACCACAACGTATCGCCACCGCTTTCCGGCAGCAGCTTCGACGCTAAAATCGCAATCGCTGGCGGCGTTTCAATAAAGGTCACATCGGTGTGCCAGTTATCGTTATCCGGTGGATTATCCTGATGGGTATCCAGCACGATAATTTCTTCCACCCCCTCTGCATGCGGATACACCGGATGGATGTGCAGATCACCGAAGCGGATCGCCAAAGCGCGCTGCTGTTCCGGCGTGATCACCTGATTGCGCAGGAACAACACCTGATGGCGCAGCAGACCATGATAAAGCTGCTCAAACTGCGCATCGCTTAACGAGCGGCTGAGATCGAGATCGCTAACCTGCGCACCGATATGCGGGCCCAGCGCGGTAAAAGTGATACGTTCGTTCATTGCTGTTCTCCATTCCAGGGCGTTAATCGGCGCTGCAAAGCGCGCAGACCCAGTTCTAAGCTAAAAGCGATCAAGGCAATTACGGCGATTCCGGCCAGCACCACATCGGTGGCAAGGAACTCGCCCGCCGACTGCACCATAAAGCCGAGTCCTCGCGTGGCAGCAATCAGTTCGGCGGCCACCAGCGTCGACCAACCCACGCCGAGGCCAATGCGTAAACCGGTAAGGATTTCAGGCAATGCGCCCGGCAGGATGACAAAGCACAGCAGTTGCCAGCGCGTAGCACCTAGTGCCTGCGCAGCGCGAATCCGTACCTGCTGAGCATTCGTCACACCCGCCAACGTCGACAGCGTCACCGGCGCGAAGATCGCCAGATAAATCAGTAAAATTTTTGAGGTCTCACCGATACCGAACCAAATCACCATCAGTGGCAAATAGGCGAGCGGCGGCACCGGACGATAGAGTTCAATCAGTGGATCGAGCAGCCCCCTAATCGCGGGACTTAGGCCCATTGCAATCCCCACCGGGATGCCAATCAACGCAGCGAAGAACAGCGCCACCAGCATGCGCGTCAGGCTGGCGCCCAGGTGCTGCCATAGGGTCGCATCCATAAAGCCTTGCGGGCTGGCGATCAGCAGCAGCTTTTGCAGCACCTGCTGGGGCGGCGGCAGAAATAGCGGTGCCACCAAATTGAGCGCCGTCACGCTCCACCACACCAGCAGCAGCACGGCTACACTCAGCAAGCTCAGGGAAAACTGCGGTGAAAAAGGCCAGCGCAACGTGCGTCGGCGAGTCTGGGTTTTCTCATCAATCACCGCGCTCATACAAACGCCTCCCGCTGGGAAAAGACCTGTTTCAGCACATATTCACGGCGCTCGATAAAGGCAGGGTCGGATTTGATACTGCGGCACGGTTCACCCGCAGCGAAGCGCTGACCGAAGTCGAGTTTGATGCGCTCCACCACACGGCCTGGCCCCGGCGACAGCAGCACCAGTTCGCTGGCAAGAAACACCGCTTCTTCAATATCGTGGGTAATCAGCAGAATCTGTTTGCCGGTATCACGCCACAGCGTCAGCAGCAGGGTTTGCATCTGTTCGCGTGTAAAGGCATCCAGCGCACCAAACGGCTCATCTAACAGCAGCAACTGAGGATCAGCCGCCAGCGCACGCGCAATCCCCACGCGCTGACGTTGCCCCCCAGAGAGCTGCCAGACAAAACGCTTTTCTGCCCCTTCCAGTCCGACTTTGCGGATTAAACGGCGAGCAATGGCGTGGCGTTCAGCCTTGTCCATTCCCGCCAGCTGCAAGCCAAACGCCACGTTATCGATCACGTTACGCCACGGCAGTAGCCCTTCGTTCTGAAACACCACGCCGCGTTCTGCGCCCGGTCCATTTACCGCTTTGCCATCCAGCGTGATACTGCCTGACTCCAGCGGCAGGAATCCGGCGATCAAGTTCAGTAAGGTGGTTTTGCCACAGCCTGACGGTCCCAGCACCACCAGCAGGTCGCGTTGATCCAGCTGCAGGTTGATATCCTGCAGCGCAGGTTGTCCGGCGTAACGTGCATTCAGATTGGTGATGCTGAGCATACGGCCTCCGTTATTTCGCCAAAGGCGCGACAAAGCGCGTGGTGACAAAGCTGCTGTAATCGTTAGCGGCATCCGGCACTTTGCCCTGCTCTTTCAGGAAGTGCGCGGTATCAACAATGGCTTTGTTCACTGGCTTGCCCAGCTGTTCCACCTGCTGCTGTGCGGTCAGGTAGGTATTGCCTTGCACCAGAACCGGCACATCGCTTTCCGGTACGCCACTCAGACGCGCCAGTTTGCTGAGATTGTCGGGCTGCTTGAGCCACTGTTCTGGATTCGCAATGTAGGCTTGCTGTGCCTCGATCGCACTGCGCGCGAAAGCGGTAACCACTTCAGGATGCTGCTGAGCGAAATCTTTGCGCACCACCCACACATCCAGCGTTGGCGATCCCCATTTGCCCACCTGAGAAGAGTCGGTTAACACCGTGCCATCCTTTTCCAGCTCGTTTACCGCCGGTGACCAGACGTACGCGCCGTCGATATCACCGCGTTTCCACGCTGCAATAATGGCTGGCGGTTGCAGATTCACTAACTGCACCTGCGATGGCTTGATGCCCCAATGTTTGAGCGCTGACAGCAGGCTGTAATGGGTGGTGGAGATGAAGGGCACGGCGATGCGTTTGCCAATCAGATCCCTGGGACTGGTGATGGATTTTTTGACCACCAGCGCTTCGGAATTGCCAAGCTGTGATGCCAGTAAGAAAGCTTCGATGGGCAACTGCTGTGTTGCCGCCACTGCCAGCGGGCTGGACCCGATATTACCGATTTGCACATCACCGGAAGCCAATGCCCGCAGCACGCTGGCACCGCTATCAAACTTGCGCCAGTCGACCGTCGCGCCACTCTCTTTGGCAAAGGTGTTATCGGCCTGCGCCACTTTGGCCGGTTCCGCCGAGGTTTGATATGCCACGGTGACGTTGACCGCCTCTGCCTGGAATGCCATCAAGGCCAATGCTGCCGCCACTGCCGTTATCGTTTTTTTTACTGCCATCATCATTCACCCCAATGTTATGTCGTGATGGCAGTTTCTCCAGCGGCTGTAATTTCATAAAGGAATTAAAAATTATCCCTAATGAAAATCTGTTCTTAGATCAACATCGGGCAACGCTATGCGAAATGCGCAAATGCAAAGAAGGCGTAAAGACGGAAATATGTCACACGCTCACATAGCGACTGTGCTATTGATAGGCTTCTGATTTTTCACCTCTACTGGCGGTACTGAAATCCATGTCGATTGAGAAAGTTGCCCGTCTTGCTGGCGTGTCTAAAGCCACGGTTTCTCGGGTGTTGAACCAGCATCCGGGCGTGCGTTCTGATACACGAGCAAAGGTATTGGCGGCCATCGAACACTGTGACTATCAGCCCAACCTGCTGGCCCGCCAGCTGCGTACTGCCCAGAGCCATATGTTGCTGGTGTTAATTTCAGACATCACCAATCCTTTCTGTTCACGTGTGGTGCAAGGCATTGAAGCTGAAGCCGAAGCGCAGGGTTATCACATCCTTTTGTGCAATTCGGCCTCACAGCTGCCGCGTGAAGCCGCTTATCTGGCGTTATTAAGCGGTAAAGTGGTCGATGGCGTGATCACCATGGATGCTGCGGCCTGCCTGCAACAGCTGAAGGGGTTGATAGGTGACGCGCCTTGGGTGCAATGCGCCGAATACGATCCGGCTATCGCTGCTTCCAGTGTCACGATAAACAATAAAGAAGCGGCTTACGAAACCGTGCGTTATCTGGCCAACAAAGGCCGCCGCCGTATTGCATTGGTTAACTGTGATATGCGCTACCTTTACTCGCATCAGCGTGAAAGTGGTTATCGCGAAGCGCTCGAGCAACTGGAACTGAATTGGGGTGGCGTGGCTTACGCGGAAAACATTTCGTG
>NZ_CAJCKS010000108.1:0-16861 GCF_903970985.1 Pantoea sp. ME81
TGTAAAACGTCATAATGAATTTCATTATGTGTTCACTCGTGAGACTTGATATTTTTTACGTCCGGAGACGCTGATATCAATCCTGCGAGTGCCCACACAGATTGTCTGATAAATTGTTAAAGAGCAGTGCCGCGATTTCTCAAGCGGCGCGGGATGCGTATATTACGCTTTCCGCATTCTCAGTCAAGCATTTATTTTTGCTTTTCTGAAGGTTGCCTTGAAGGCCACCTCCTGAACACTTCGCTTCGTAAGCCGTTGTTCCGTGTCAGTGGAGGCGCAGTATAGGGATTTCTTTTTGGCTGACAAGCGCTAAATGCAAATTAAATTCTGAGTGCTGTTTTTTTCGTCGAAACCCCACTAAATCGCCAGTTTTTCCAGCAATGGAAAGCCATAACGCCGTAGAACCGGTGATAATTGCACCGCCTCCTCATCCATAAGCGTGCAGAACGCCATATTTTGACCAGAAGAAACGGCGTGCGGCGCTTCATGTTCTAATAACCATACTGTGCGGCGTGCAATGGCTGCACCGGAATCCACTAACCGCGTGCCTTCAGGCAGTACCATTTGCAGCTCGTCACGCAATAGAGGAAAGTGCGTACATCCCAGGACGACAGTGTCAGGTGGCTCTTTCATGCGAAGCCAGGGTTGCACAGCATGGCGCACATCAGAGAGTTCCACCCCTTCACCATGCAGTTTCGCTTCCGCCAGCTCTACCAGTTCAGCAGAACCCAACATTTCGATTTTGCACTCGCGCGCAAACTGCGCCACCAGCTCATGAGTATAAGGACGTTTTACCGTGCCGCGTGTTGCCAGTAATCCCACGACACCATTCCGCGTGAGACGCGCAGCGGGTTTAATCGCAGGAACAACACCGACAACAGGAAATTCGAAGCGCTCACGCAGTGCGGGTAGAGAAACAGTACTGGCGGAGTTACAGGCAATAATCACTAATGCCAGCGGAAAGCGTTTTGTAATCGCGTCGACTACGGCAACCACACGCTCGACAATAAAGTCTTCGGTTTTTTCACCGTAAGGGAAACCTTCATTATCGAAGGCATATAAATAGTGAAGATCCGGCAATAACTGCCGGACCTCATCATAGACGGAGAGCCCACCGACGCCGGAGTCAAACACCAGCACGGTGGGACGCAGATCAGAAGCTGTAGCTGGCGCTGAGGTAATACTCCGTTCCTGGAGTTGGATAGCCATACACTGTCTCGTAGTCTTTATCGAACAGGTTGGCAATTCTACCACGAACGGTGAGTTGTGATGTGACCGGATACGAGACTGCGAGATCCCACAAGCTCACACCGCCCAATTTCACGCGCTGCGGCGTGTAAGAGTGGTTGTAATCGTTATCGTAACGATCGCCAAGATAGTGATAGGTCACAGACCAGTCAAAATCGTAGATTGTCCAGTCGAGTTGGTATTTCACCTGCTGCTTAGCACGGCGTACCAGCTGCTGATTAGTCTCTGCATCACGCGCATCAACATAATCGTATGAGATTTGATGGCTGAACGGGCCAGTATCGAAGGATGCTGTTGCTTCCACCCCTTTGATGCGTGCTTTATCGATGTTGTAATAAACGTACGTGCTTGGGTCGCTATCAATCAGATTGTCGATATCATTGCGGTAGCCGGATACACGCCAGTTTACCGGGCCCGTCAGCCCCTCAAAGCCCCCTTCCCACTGCTTGCTCTTTTCAGGCTTCAGATCCGGGTTACCATACGTCTGGCTGTAAAGCTGTCCTAAATTAGGCGATTTGAATGCCGTACCGTAAGAAGCGAAAACACGGTAGCCGTCAACAAACTCCCACGCGGCACTGCTCTGCCAGGTGTTATGCCAGCCAAACGCATCATTGTCGTCGCCACGTACTGCCCCTTCCAGCGTTACGCTACCGAATTGCTGCTGCGCAGTAGCATAAATCCCAGTATTACGTTGTTCCTGACCTTCAATAGTGGAGTTAGTACCCGGTTCTGAAGTCTGTTTCTGCCAGTCCACGCCCCCGCTGATCGCACCATGTCCGACCTGCATAGTGTTACCCCACTGCAGGTTGTACTGCTGCACATCATTTAATGAGGCGGTCGCATCGTATTTACCGAGTTGCGGGCTGTAGTTGTAATCTTTGGTATGGCTGTAGCTGGCGATTAATTGGGATGAGTAGATACCCTGATTGAAGCGCAGACCGGTATCCCAGGTTTGGCTGTAAAGCTGGCGAGTATCGACAAAGGTGTTCGGCTCTACATAAGTAGGGTAACCATCGTAAGCCGTTCGGTTGTCGAAACCATAGCCACGCACGAAACCGCTGAATTCATCGTTAAATTGATGCTCCAACGATCCATACAAGGTTTTGCTCATAAAGCCGTCACGGTCTTTCTGCGCGGGATCGCCGTAAACGTCAGGCAAGTTGGCCACCACGTCGTAACCCTTGGTGTAGGTATAATTACCCGCCATGGTGAGTTTGGTGGCATCCCCCAGCATTTGCTGCGTGGAACCATCATAACTTTGGTAGCCATTGGAACCGACACCCGCCGTCAACGTGGTACCTGCTTTATCGCGGCCGGTAATAATGTTCACCACCCCACCAATCGCATCCGAACCATAAACCGCTGAACGCGCGCCACGGATATATTCGATGCGCTGCACCAGTGACAACGGAATCTGGCTTAGATCAGACGAACCAGAAATACCCGCCTGATTGAGACGAACGCCGTCAATCAATATCAGCACATGGCTGGAGTTAGTACCACGGATAAACATCGAGCTGGATTGACCAAGGCCACCGTTCTGCGCGATATCCACGCCAGGTAAACGGCGCATCACATCCGTCAGGCTTTTCGCTTGCCAGCGATCGATCTCTTCACGGGTGACTACCGTTGTCGGTGCCAGCACCGATGAAACCGGCTGAGCGAAACGATTAGCGGTAACGATTTGCGTATCATCATCCTGAGCGTAGCCATACGCAGCCCAGAGTGAAAGCGCCGTTGCACTGAAGGCACACAGCGTAGTGTTGCTTTTATTCATTGTTGTAAGCATCCAAAAGACGAAGCAGGATGCCGCAGGCCTACAACCGATAGCACGCGATGGTTGCAGTGATTGCGACGACACACCGGCAGGTCTTCGGGCTGAGAATCATAAATGGTGAAAAACTTCCCATCCCACAGGACAGTGTTTAACGATCGATCACCATGACATTCTTTTACCGCTGCGCGTCAGCTCCAGATTCACACTGGATTCCCTTTTAACTCAAGGAGGCCGGCAGTCGCAGTCTACGGTTAAGAAGGTCGGGAATCCAGACTGCCAGCCATCATCTTCTCACAGAACTGGACATCAGCAGGTGAATGCCTACAATCGCCCGGCAAGCTAGCTTATTACCAGGATTAAAGATGACACCCGAACAGCTCCCGATTGAACAATACGACGCGCAACTGGCGGAAAAAGTCAGCCGTTTACAGGCGATGATGGTGCCCTTTGCCGCGCCTGACGTGGAGGTGTTCCGCTCACCGGTCAGCCACTACCGTATGCGCGCCGAATTCCGCATCTGGCATGATGGCGACGATCTGTACCACATCATCTTTGATCAAGAAACTAAGCAGCGCATCCGTGTGGATCAATTCCCTGCTGCCAGCGCGTTGATCAACCAGTTGATGCCAAAATTGATCGATGCGATCCGTGATAACAAAGCGCTGCGTTTCAAGCTGTTCCAGATCGACTACCTGTCGACGATGAGCAATCAGATTGTGATTTCGCTGTTGTATCACCGCAAGCTGGAAGCGGACTGGACGGAAGCCGCCACCGCGCTGCGCGACGCCCTGCGCGCTGAAGGCATTGATGTGCAGTTGATTGGCCGTGCGACCAAAACCAAAATCTGCCTTGATCGCGATTACGTCGATGAATGCCTGCCCGTAGCGGGCAAAGAGATGATTTATCGTCAGGTGGAGAACAGCTTCACCCAGCCTAATGCGGCGATGAACATTCAGATGCTGGAATGGGCGCTAGATGTCACTCAGGGCTCACGTGGTGATCTACTGGAACTTTACTGTGGCAACGGCAACTTCTCACTGGCGCTGGCGCGTAACTTCCATCGCGTACTGGCGACGGAAATTGCGAAACCTTCGGTAGCATCAGCGCAGTACAATATTGCCGCCAACCATATCGATAATGTGCAGATCATTCGCATGGCGGCGGAAGAGTTTACCCAGGCGATGAATGGCGTGCGCAGCTTCAACCGCTTAGAAGGTATCGACCTGAAGAGCTATCAATGCGAGACCATCTTTGTCGATCCACCACGCAGTGGCCTGGATGAGGAAACTGTGAAGATGGTGCAGGCGTATCCACGCATCCTGTATATCTCCTGCAACCCGCAAACCCTGTGCGATAACCTCGCCACGCTGGGTGAAACCCATGACGTGTCGCGGCTGGCGCTGTTCGACCAGTTCCCGTACACCCATCATATGGAATGCGGCGTCTGGCTCACGCGTAAAGCCTAAAACAAAACGGGAACCCTGCGGTTCCCGTTGTTGTATTTAGCTCTTGTTCCTGGCACGGCGGAAGCGCGTGGCAATCCAGAACACCAGCGCCACCATCAAAATGGTCGGGATGAAGTTGGAACCGATATCCGGATATTCAGCACGCACCAGCGCGCTATACACCAGAATACCCAACAGGAAAAACGCCGCAGCCAGTGAAGGCATGCCATCGGGCATATTGCGGTTAAGATAACGCTGATGCAGACACCAGGCTGCGAGGCAAAGGGCGATCAGCGGGAATATCGAAAAAGGCACAAACGTACTGAACAGCACCGAAAAGGAGCCGTTGATCGCTAAACCGGTGATAAAAGCCAGTAACAGGGTTCCTTTATCGCGTGGGTTTTGCTCAATCATTTCATTATCCTTATCACATTACTCTTCGGGTTTTTCCAGGGTCACCGCCAGACGTTCCTGCTCCCGGCGATACCAGTAATAAGCGCCTTTGGCGATCATGCGCAATTGCAGCACCAGGCGATCTTCCAGCTTGCGACGCTGTTCGATATCCACATCCAGCGCTTCCGCACCGGCACTGAACACGATGGTCACCATGGCTTCGGCTTGCGCTTCGGTAAAGCTGCGCGGCATCCGATTTTCCAGCTCAAGGTAATCCGCGAGCTCAGCAATAAAGTGCTGAATTTCTCGCGCAACTGCGGCACGGAACGCGGCCGATGTTCCGGAGCGCTCGCGTAGTAAGAGACGAAAAGCGTTGGGATTGTTCCCGATAAATTCCATAAATGTGGAAACGGAGGTCTTAATGATGCTGCCGCCCTTGGCAATGCGCTGACGTGCCTGGCGCATCAACTGGCGTAACATCAGGCCACTTTCGTCGACCATGGTCAAACCCAGTTCATCCACATCTTTAAAGTGACGATAAAACGAGGTAGGTGCAATCCCGGCTTCACGCGCAACTTCACGCAAACTCAGGCTGGCAAAACTCCTTTCTGCACTTAACTGACTGAAGGCTGCTTCAATCAGCGTACGTCTTGTACGTTCTTTCTGTTGCGCCCTGACGCCCATTTTCCCGGCCTTTTAAGTGATCTGGAAGGCACTATAACAAACTTTTCAGCGTACAGTGGCGCAAAGTTTGTGACCGCCTGTGTACCTCACGCTTTGTCAAAACTGGGGATTTTTCGCTGTTAGAATTCAGAAGTGCGCGGTGAGATGTTAGAATCTCGTTGTAAAAATGTGATAGAAAAATAGGACGTACTGGTATGCAAAAGTCTTACGATTACGATGCCATTGTGATTGGCTCAGGTCCAGGCGGCGAAGGTGCGGCAATGGGCCTGGTGAAGCAGGGAGCGCGCATTGCAGTGATCGAACGCTACCATAATATCGGCGGCGGTTGTACTCACTGGGGGACCATCCCCTCCAAAGCTTTACGTCACGCTGTCAGCCGTATTATCGAGTTCAATCAAAACCCTCTTTATAGCGATCACACCCGACTCCTGCGCTCCTCATTTGCTGACATTCTGAATCACACCGAAAACGTTATCAGTCAGCAAACGGCAATGCGTCAGGGATTTTATGAGCGCAACCGTTGTGAGCTTTATCAGGGCGATGCCCATTTTGTTGATGCCAACACCATCGAAGTTGAACAGCCCGATGGCACCCGCGAACGCTTAACCGCAGAAAAATTCGTGATTGCGTGCGGTTCACGTCCTTACCATCCTGCAGACGTCGACTTTACGCACCCACGCATTTACGACTCCGACTCCATCCTCAATCTGCATCATGAACCTGGCCATGTGATCATCTACGGTGCCGGTGTGATTGGTTGCGAATACGCATCAATTTTCCGTGGCCTGAACGTCAAGGTGGATTTGATTAACACCCGTGATCGTTTGCTGGCGTTCCTCGATCAGGAAATGTCAGATTCGCTCTCCTATCACTTCTGGAACAGCGGCGTGGTGATTCGTCACAACGAAGAGTTCGAGAAGATTGAAGGTGTGAGTGATGGCGTGATCATGCACCTGAAGTCGGGCAAGAAAGTGAAAGCGGATTGCCTGCTGTATGCCAACGGCCGTACCGGTAACACCGATTCACTGGCGCTGGAAAATGTCGGGCTGGAAGCCGATGGTCGTGGCCTGTTGAAAGTGAACAGCATGTATCAGACTGCGCAGCCGCACATCTATGCAGTGGGCGACGTGATTGGTTATCCGAGTCTGGCTTCAGCCGCCTACGATCAGGGCCGTATTGCGGCACAGGCGATTATTAAAGGTGAAGCCACTGCTCATTTGATCGAAGATATTCCCACCGGGATTTATACCATTCCGGAGATCAGCTCAGTGGGTAAAACCGAACAGCAGCTGACTGCGATGAAAGTGCCTTACGAAGTGGGTCGTGCGCAGTTCAAACATCTGGCGCGTGCGCAGATTGTGGGGATGCACGTGGGTAGCCTGAAGATTCTGTTCCATCGTGAAACCAAAGAGATTTTAGGTATTCACTGCTTTGGCGAACGTGCGGCAGAAATTATTCACATCGGGCAAGCCATTATGGAGCAGAAGAACGGCGGCAACACGATCGAGTACTTCGTGAATACCACCTTCAACTATCCGACCATGGCCGAGGCCTATCGCGTCGCGGCGCTCAACGGCTTAAACCGCCTGTTTTAACGACGTGTCCAGATAACCCTGCATGTGGGTTTTGATTGCTTCTGCCAGCTGCTCATAGCGGCTGCGCAGAGGTGATCCTGGGCGATAAACCAAAGCAATCGTGCGCTGCGGAACCGGCTTATAGCAAGGCAGATAGCACACGCCATCACGCACTCGCTCATTCGGCACCGCCAGCGAAGGCAGCAAAGTAATGCCGCTTCCTGCCGCGACCATGTTGCGTAGCGTTTCCAGGCTGGTTGCGCGGAAATGGGTATCTTCATCCGCACCGGCTTCGAAGCAGAAGCCCATGGCTTGATCGCGCAAGCAGTGGCCATCTTCCAGCATCAGCAGCTTTTCGCCGGCCAGATCAGACATCGGCACACGATCGCGGTCGTGCCACGGATGATCCTTGTAGATCGCCAGCTTCATCGGCTCGTCAAACAGCGGCACCTCAATAAAGGCTTCGCTCTCTTTCACCAGCGCCAGAATCGCGCAATCCAGTTTGCCACTGTCGAGTTGTGCCAGCAGTTGCTGCGTTTGCGCTTCGTGCAGGTACATTTCGAGTTTAGGGAAGGTTTGATGCAGCATGGGAATGATCTGCGGCAGCAAATACGGGCCAGTGGTTGGAATCAGACCAATATGCAGCGGTCCGGACATCGCTTCACCCTGTTGGCTCGCCATCTCCTTCAGCACTTTGACTTCGCGCAGCACAGTTCGCGCCTGATCCACCAGCAACAGTCCAGCCTGGGTAAATAACACCTTACGGCTGGTACGCTCCAGCAGCATCACACCGAGCTCATCTTCAAGCTTACGAATCTGACCGCTCAAGGTAGGTTGGCTGACATGACACGCATCAGCTGCACGCCGGAAATGGCGATGCTCCGCAAGCGAAACCAGATACTCCAGATCACGAATGTTCATTGATATCCTCCAAACCACGATAGCCCGTGGCGATAGATAGAATAGCAATGAACGATTAGCCCTATCAAGCAGTGAACAGGAATAATACCGGCCATACGAAGCAATGTTGAATAAGAAGCTGAGATGACATAGAGCATCACCTGCAAACAGCTTAGAAAATCAGTGTGTTGGCCGGGAGTGCCAGCGCTTGATGATGTGCCTATAACAATATGTATTTCTGAAGCTAGAGGTTGGCGGGCTACCGAAAAGGAGCCCGCTCTTTTTTTAGCCTAAACGCTTTTTCGCTTCAGCGATGGCAAATGCGACTTGCTGAGGCGACACCCCGCCCTGTGCATTACGCTTGTCGAGGCAGGATTGCAGCGACAGGATCGGATAAACGTCATCCTCAATCACCGCACTGAACTGCTTCAATTGCGCCAGGCTTAATGCTTCCAGCGCCACGCCCTGCTTGATCGCTTCAACCACGGTTTCACCAACAATGTGGTGCGCTTCACGGAACGGTACACCTTTGGCCACCAGATAATCCGCCAGTTCGGTGGAGTTGGCGTAACCCTGCTCGGCCGCTTCCTGGCAACGTGGGCGTTTCACCTGAATGCCATCCAGCACCAGTACCGACATGTGCAAACAGTCGACCCAGGTATCAAGCGCATCGAACAGCCCTTCTTTGTCTTCCTGCATATCTTTGTTGTAGGCCAGCGGCAGACCTTTCAGCGTCATCATCATGCCGGTCAGTGCGCCCTGCACACGGCCACATTTACCGCGAATCAGCTCCAGTGCATCTGGGTTCTTTTTCTGCGGCATCAGTGATGAGCCTGACGTCACTTTGTCCGACAGCTCGAGGAAACCTGCCTCACCGGTGTTGAAGAAGATCAGGTCTTCAGCGAAACGTGAGAGGTGAATCATGCCGATTGAGGCATCAGACAGCAGTTCCAGCACGTGGTCACGATCAGACACGGTATCAAGGCTGTTACGTGTGGCAGAGGCGAAGCCTAACCAGCCGGCCAGCTGCTGACGATCGATTTCATAAGCGGTGCCGGCCAGTGCGCCACAGCCCAGCGGACTCACATCCAGACGCTTCAGCGTATCCTGCAGACGGCTTTCGTCACGCGCCAGCATTTCGACATACGCCAGGCACCAGTGCGCAAAGGTCACCGGCTGCGCGCGCTGCAGGTGAGTATAGCCCGGCATCACCGCATCCTGATTGGCTTCAGCGGTGGCAACGAGGGCTGATTGCAGTTCGCGCGTGGCGTCCAGCAGCACTGCGACCTGCTCTTTGCACCACAGTTTCAGATCGGTGGCGACCTGATCGTTACGGCTACGGCCAGTGTGCAGTTTTTTGCCCAGTGCGCCGACTTTGTCGATTAGCTTGCCTTCTACCCAGCTATGGATATCTTCGGCATCGCTTTGCAGAATCTGCTCTGGATTGGCGCGCACTTCTGCCAGCAGTTCATTCAGTGCGCCTTCCAGCTGCTGCTGCTCATCGCTGCTCAGCACATTCACGGTAACCAGCGCTTTAGACCACGCTACCGAACCGGTGATGTCCTGCTCCGCCAGACGATAGTCAAAACGCAGTGAGTCGTTGAACTGTTTGAACCGTTGGTCTGCTGCCTGCGAAAAACGTCCGCCCCAAAGTGCCATCTGCTTTACTCCTGAATGCTGTTATAGAAAGGGCGGCCCGAAGCCGCCCTTGCAAAATGTGTTATCTGCCGCGGTATTACTTCTTCTGCTCGTTCAATGCACGAATGCGTGAAGAGAGAGAGAACAGACGGATGAAGCCGCCCGCGTGGCTGTGGTCGTAAACTTCGTCTTCGCCGAAGGTCGCGAACTCTTCCGAGTACAGGCTGTTCGCCGAGGTTTTCTGAATCGCAGTGGCGTGGCCTTTATACAGCTGCAGTACCACTTCGCCATTCACCTCTTCTGCCAGGGACTCGGCAGCAGCCTGGATAGATTTACGCAGCGGCGCAAACCAGCGACCGTCGTAAACTACATATGACATTTCGTGGCCCAGCTGCTCACGCCATTTGAAGCTGTCACGATCCAGTACCAGCTGCTCAACCGCACGCAGTGCGTTGACCATAATGGTGCCGCCAGGGGTTTCATAGCAGCCGCGAGATTTGATACCGACCAGACGGTTTTCCACGATGTCGATACGACCCACGCCGTGTTTCGCGCCCAGCACGTTCAGTTTCTCCAGGCACTGGAACGGGCTCAGCTTCTCGCCGTTTACCGCAACGACACGACCTTTCTCAACGGTCACAGTGACGTTCTCTGGCTGATCTGGCGCTTCCAGTGGATCAACGGTCCACACCCAGCAATCTTTGTTCGGTGCATTCGCTGGGCTTTCCAGCACGCCACCTTCAGTAGAGATGTGCCACGCGTTCTCATCACGGCTGTAGATTTTTTCCAGTGATGCCGTCGTTGGGATGTTACGCACTTTCAGGTAATCCAGCAGCGCTTCACGTGAACGCAGATCCCACTCACGCCATGGCGCAACTACTTTCAGCTGTGGAGCCAGTGCGGTGTAGGTGGTTTCGAAACGCACCTGATCGTTGCCTTTACCGGTCGCACCGTGGCACAGCGCGTCTGCACCCACTTTCAGCGCCAGTTCAACCTGCGCTTTAGCGATGATAGGACGTGCCATTGAGGTGCCCAGCAGGTAAGTGCCTTCGTACAAAGCACCGGTTTGCAGCACGGGATACACGTATTCGCTGATGAACTCTTCACGCAGGTCAGCAACGTGACACTCAGATGCACCAGACTGCAGCGCCTTCTTCTCAACGCCTTCCAGATCGGCTGGGTCCTGGCCAATGTTGGCCACGAATGCCACCACTTCACAACCGCCGTAATTCTCTTTCAACCATGGAATGATGGCCGAAGTATCCAGACCGCCAGAATAGGCCAGAACGATTTTTTTGATGTTTTGCGTGCTCATGTCTTAAATCCTTGATTATGCGAGAATCCGGGTGCCAATCGACACGCCGTTGAAAAGGGTTGGCAGCTGTTCAGCATGGCGCCAGCTGGCGATATCAACCGGACGACCTAAAGTACGTGCGGCATCGAGTGCCGCGTTCACTTTAACGATCATGCCATCAGTAATAATGCCCTGATCGATCAGCTGCTGTGCTTTATCGGCCGTCATCTCTTCGATACGTTGACCTTTGCCATCGAGAATACCGCTGACATCTGAAAGCAGGACTAAATCAGCACCAATGGTCGCTGCCAGCGCGGTCGCTGCCTGGTCAGCGTTGACGTTCATCAGATCGCCGCCGTCAGTAATACCGATGGAGCTGATCACCGGCATATAGCCCGCGCTCAACAAGGTATTCACCAGCGCTGGATTACCTGGCGTCGCGTTGCCCACATGGCCAAGTTCCTCGTCGAACTGCGCCACGTTTACCAGGCCCGCATCACCGAGGCATAAGCCAACGGCACCAATGCCATATTTCTTCGCCCAGGCCAGCAAGGTCTTGTTCGCTGTACCCGCCAGGGCACCAGTAATAATGTCAATCTGATCGGCTGGCGTCACGCGCAAACCGTTCTTCTTTTTCACTGGCAGAGCGAGCTTCTTCATCAGCTCGTCCACCAGGCAGCCGCCGCCGTGCACAATGATCAGCGGACGCTGATGTTCGTTGCGGTAGGCCAGCAGCGCATCAAACAAGCGGGCCAGTGCTTCTTCGCTATCCAGCAGTACGCCACCCAGCTTAATAATCAATGGATTCATTGCAGTTTCCGTCCGTTAAATCAGAGACAATGTTTCAGGGTAGCCGAAACGAACATTCAAACACTGAACCGCCTGCGAAGAGGCACCTTTCAGCAGGTTATCTTCGGCCGCCACCACAATCAGGTGCTCGCCCTGCATGGCAAAGCCAATATCGCAGAACGGCAAACCGACCACGGCTTTCAATGCCGGTACACCTTTGTCATATACACGCACCAGCGGTTTGTCGTGGTAAGCCTTGTGGAAAGCATCCGCCACGTCTTGCTGGGTCACGCCCGCTTTAAGGCGGCAGGTGGTGGTCGAAAGAATACCGCGCGGGAAGCTACCCAGATGCGGGGTGAAAATCACAGGCGTACCGAGATGCGCCACGATTTCAGGATGATGACGATGATTGAACAAGCCATACGGCTGCAGGCTGACTTCACAGAAGCTGGTGCCGACGTTGGCTTTACGCCCTGCGCCGCTCACACCACTGGTGGCATTGATCACCGGCCATTGTGCATCGTTAAGCAATCCCGCTTCGACCAGCGGTTTCAATGACAGCTGCGCCGCCGTGGGATAGCAACCGGGTACTGCCACCAGCTGCGCATCTTTAATTTTGTCATGCTGCCATTCGGCCAGACCGTAGACAGCTTTATCCAGCCAATCCTGATGCTGATGGCTGAAACCATAATATTGAGTATAGAAAGCATCGTCGTTGACACGGAACGCACCGGAAAGGTCGAATACCACGCAGCCCGCTTTGAGGAATTCAGGTGCCAGATCGTGGCTGACTTCATGCGCGGTCGCGAGGAACACCACATCGACTTTATCGGCCCACTCTGCGGCATCGCTCAGCGGCTGCAGCGGCAAATCGATAATGCCTTTCAGCTGCGGATGCAGATCAGACAGTAATTTTCCGGCATCCGGGCTTTGCGCTGAAACCGCCAAAGCGGTTATGTTCATATGCGGATGGCGATTCAGGTAAGTGGCAAGCTCTACGCCAGCATAACCACTGGCACCAACGATCAGCGTATTCAACATCAGGCTGTAACCCTTATTTACAGTCACTCATTCCGGGTCGCGGCTTTGCCCCGTTGCCCACGATGCCGTTTGCAGATGATTTTACCCTTCACATGCAAGCGACGTTATTGTATTTTTATTCACTATTAATGCATGAATATTGATACATCCTAACCCAAGGACCGTCAACAGTGAAGACAAAATTACCACCTTTTATCGAACTCTACCGCCAGTTGATTGCCACACCATCGATCAGCGCCACCGACAGCGCGCTGGATCAGAGCAATGAAACTTTAATCAATTTGCTGGCGGGTTGGTTCCGCGATTTAGGCTTCAGTGTTGAAGTCCAGCCAGTACCGGGCACGCGTCATAAATTCAATATGCTGGCACGCAGCGGATTGGGCGCTGGCGGCCTGTTGCTGGCGGGCCATACCGATACCGTTCCCTATGATGATGGCCGCTGGACGCGCGATCCCTTCACCCTGACCGAGCACGACAACAAGCTATACGGTTTAGGTACGGCGGATATGAAAGGCTTCTTTGCTTTTATTCTGGATGCGCTGCGTGACGTTGACGTGACCAAACTCAGCAAGCCACTGTACATCCTCGCCACAGCCGATGAAGAGACCACCATGGCCGGTGCAAAGTACTTTTCCGAATCCACCCAGCTGCGTCCGGATTGCGCCATCATTGGTGAGCCGACCTCACTGAAGCCGGTGCGCGCGCACAAAGGTCATCTGTCGAACGTGATTCGTATTCAGGGTCAGTCAGGCCACTCCAGCGATCCTTCACGCGGTGTGAACGCCATTGAGCTGATGCATGAATCCATTACCCAGCTGATGCAACTGCGCAATACCCTGAAAAATCGCTATAACCACGATGGATTTGCGATTCCTTACCCGACCATGAACTTTGGTCACATTCACGGTGGCGATGCCGCGAACCGTATCTGCGCCTGCTGCGAATTGCACATGGATATTCGTCCGCTGCCGGGCTTAACTCTGAGCGATTTGGATGGCTTGCTGAATGAAGCATTGGCGCCAGTGAGCGAACGCTGGCCGGGGCGTTTAACGGTAGGTGAACTGCACCCGCCGATTCCTGGCTACGAATGTCCGGCCGATCATGAGCTGGTGAAAGTGGTAGAGAAACTGCTGGGCGTGCCGACTGAAGTGGTGAACTATTGCACCGAAGCGCCTTTTATCCAGCAATTGTGTCCAACGCTGGTTTTAGGTCCAGGATCGATCAATCAGGCGCACCAGCCAGATGAATTTATCGATACCGCATTTATTAAGCCAACTCATGCGCTTATCACGCAGGTTGTTCAGCATTTTTGTCACTGATTAACAATAGATGGGGCAATTCACTGTTAAAACAGTAAATTGCCCGGTCATTGTTCGGGATTTGATAATAAGAATAACTTATCTCGCTTCCCCCCAAGTTAATTCTATGAATTTCCGGTAGTTAGCAGCGAATTATCGTCAATTTAAGTCAATTGACGAACAGGAAGAACCGTGGCTAGATAAAAGACGATGTTATGCCCGTTGGGTGTAAGGGTACTTTCAAGACGATAAGGGTGTCAGGGTCAAATGAACGAACAATATTCCGCAATGCGAAGTAATGTCAGTATGCTCGGCAAACTGCTCGGGGATACGATAAAGGATGCACTGGGAGAGAACATCCTCGATCGGGTGGAAACCATCCGCAAACTCTCTAAGTCCTCCCGCGCAGGCAATGACACCGATCGTAAGGAACTGCTGAACACGCTGCAAAACCTGTCTAATGACGAGTTACTACCTGTTGCACGCGCGTTTAGCCAGTTCCTCAACCTGACCAACGTGGCAGAGCAGTATCAGACCATCTCCCGCAGCGGCGATGGCGCGAATAATCCGGAAATCCTGAAGAAGACCTTTGAGCGTCTGAAGCAGCAAAACGACATCAGCGAAAGTTCGATTCGCCAGGCGATCGAAGAACTGTCGCTGGAGCTGGTGCTGACCGCTCACCCAACGGAGATCACCCGCCGTACGCTGATCCACATGCTGGGCGAAGTGAATAGCTGCCTGCAGCAACTCGACCACAGCGATCTCTCCGATTACGAGCGCACGCAAGTCATGCGTCGCCTGCGTCAGTTGGTCGCACAAGCCTGGCATACCGATGAAATCCGTAAGTATCGTCCAACACCGATTGATGAAGCCAAATGGGGCTTTGCCGTGGTCGAAAATAGCCTGTGGCAAGGCGTACCGGCATTCCTGCGCGAGCTGAACGAGCAGGTTGAAGAGACTTTTGGTATCAAGTTGCCCGTCGATTTCGTGCCGATCAAATTCACCTCGTGGATGGGCGGCGATCGCGACGGTAACCCGAACGTCACCGCGCCTATCACACGCCATGCGATGCAGTTGAGCCGCTGGAAAGCCGCCGATCTGTTCCTGCGCGACGTGGGCGTGCTGATTTCTGAACTGTCGATGTCCGAATGCAGCGATGAAGTGCGCGACCTGTGCGGCGATCCAGAAGCGCTGGAACCGTACCGCATGATTCTGAAACGTATTCGTGGCCAGCTGATGACCACGCAAGCTTATTTAGGCCGTCGTTTGAAAGGCGAGCGCCTGCCGCGCCCTGCCGATCTACTGGTCTCGAACGATCAACTGTGGCAACCACTGTTCGCCATCTATCAATCTCTGCAACAGTGCGGCATGGGCATCATCGCCAATGGCCAGTTGCTGGATACGCTGCGCCGCGTGAAGTGCTTTGGCGTGCCGCTGGTGCGTATTGATATCCGTCAGGAGAGCACCCGCCACACCGAAGCGATTGCCGAAGTGACGCGCTATCTGGGGCTGGGTGACTACGAAAGCTGGTCAGAAGCCGACAAACAGGCGTTCCTGATCCGTGAACTGAACTCCAAACGTCCGCTGCTGCCGCATCAATGGGAGCCGGGCGACAACACCCGCGAAGTGCTGGATACCTGTAAAGTGGTGGCTGAAGCGCCGCAAGGTTCCATCGCCTCTTACGTGATTTCGATGGCGAAAACGCCGTCGGACGTGCTGGCGGTGCACTTGCTGTTAAAAGAAGCCGGTATTCCTTACGCGATGCCGGTAGCGCCACTGTTCGAAACCCTCGACGATTTGAACAACGCCAATGACGTGATGACGCAACTGCTGAATATCGATTGGTACCGCGGTTTCATCAACGGCAAACAGATGGTGATGATTGGTTATTCCGATTCGGCGAAAGATGCCGGCGTGATGGCCGCCAGCTGGGCGCAGTACGAAGCACAGGATGCGTTGATCAAGACCTGTGAGAAAGCCGGCATCACGCTGACGCTGTTCCACGGACGCGGCGGTTCAATCGGCCGTGGCGGCGCACCTGCACACGCAGCACTGCTGTCGCAACCGCCGGGCAGCCTGAAAGGCGGCCTGCGCGTGACCGAACAAGGCGAGATGATTCGCTTCAAATACGGTTTGCCAGAAGTCACCATCGCCAGCCTGTCGCTGTATACCGGTGCGATTCTGGAAGCCAACCTGATGCCACCGCCCGAGCCTAAGCGCGAGTGGAAAGAGATCATGAACGGTTTGTCAGCCCATTCCTGCGCCATGTATCGCGGCTATGTGCGTGAAAACCCGGACTTCGTACCGTATTTCCGTTCGGCCACGCCAGAGCAAGAGCTGGGTAAACTGCCACTCGGTTCACGTCCGGCGAAGCGTCGTCCTACCGGCGGCGTGGAATCACTGCGTGCGATTCCGTGGATCTTCGCCTGGACGCAGAACCGTTTGATGCTGCCAGCCTGGCTCGGTGCCGGTGCGGCGCTGCAGAAGGCGATGGACGAAGGTCATCAGGATCAGCTGGAAGCGATGTGTAGCCAATGGCCGTTCTTCGCCACCCGTCTGGGCATGCTGGAGATGGTGTTCTCGAAAGCTGACCTGTGGCTGGCGGAGTATTACGATCAGCGTCTGGTTGATAAATCACTGTGGCCGCTGGGTCTGCAGTTGCGCGATCAGCTGGCTGCGGATATCAAAGCCGTGTTGACCATCGCCAACGATGCGCATTTGATGGCTGACCAGCCATGGATCGCCGAGTCTATCGCGCTGCGTAACGTTTACACCGATCC
>NZ_CAJCKS010000109.1:0-16755 GCF_903970985.1 Pantoea sp. ME81
CCTGAGGGCATTGAAGGGCGGCGGTTTGTCCCTTATCAGGATGTTGCAGGTGTCTGGACTGTCTGTGATGGCCACACCGGTCACGATATCCGGAAGGACAAAACCTATACAGCACGTGAATGCGATTTCCTGCTTCTGCGTGACCTCGAACCCGTCAGAGCCGCGGTGGACAAACTGGTAAGTGTTCCTTTGACTGACTACCAGCGCGCAGCACTGTACAGCTTCACTTACAACGTCGGAATCACCGCTTTCACCAGATCTACATTGCTGCAAAAACTTAACGCAGGCAATTACAGTGGCGCACGTCAGGAACTGCATCGCTGGATGTTTGCAGTTGGGATTAAAAGGCAGGGGCTGATCAATCGACGGCAAATTGAGAGCTGGTTATACGGAGTGATACGCGAAGATGAACTCAGCCAGCAGTAAAGCGGGAATGGCTTTTAATGGTGCCCTTTTACTCATCATTATTGTTCTGGGACTTGTTCTCATCGTTCAACATAAATCGGCTCAGACGCTTCAGCATGATTACCAGCTATTGCTGACGGAGAAGCAGTCCGCCGAAGCGCTTGCACGAAACTTCATCCGTTCAACTCTTTTCCTGAATGACCTGGCTCGCGCGACGTCACATGACAACCAGAAACGCCATGAAGAAAGTGAACACAGAGTGGTGGTTATCCGGAAGCTGGTCGAAAAGAACGATTGTGCTGTGTTGCCTGTTCCCCGCGCTGCTGTTGAGCAGCTGCGTACGCACCGAAATAAAATACGTTGATACACCTCCCGCCCCCATCCCGGAAAGTCTTCTGAATGAATGCCCGATCCCCGAAATTCCCGAAGGGTTTACCTGGGGTAATAGTCTGGAGCTGAACGAAAGGCTGCTGACAGCACTGGATAACTGTAACAACGACAAAGCCGCCATTCAGGAAATCGAACATAGCAGAGCGGAAAAATCTCATCTCAATAGCGGTCAATAGCCATAACCCCTTTGATCTTAGCCCACCCCTCAGTGACAACCCATTTGCAATATTTCCAGCGGAAACAATATGACCCTTCCAGACCAGAACAGTGAATTATTTCCCCAGGGATCACTGAACTTTTGCACTATACGTATTGGCGTCTTCTTTGACGGTACAGGACAGAACGGCAACAAGCTGGATGGCACGTCTGATGAATTGTTTGGTGCCACTAACATTTACAGGCTATTTAAAATGTATGGCGTCCCGGATAATCAAACCCATTGGATGATGTATGGCAAACTTTATGTTGAGGGAATTGGAACACTCAATAATCAGTCTGACTGTATATATTCGCTCGCAACAGGTGATGAGGATTTTGGGGGATGTGAAGGATACGGCCCGGATTCTAAGCTGAAATCATGTGTGGAGAAAATAACGTCAGAACTGGACAGAATTTTGTCACAGGGTGAAGTTGTTTTCAGAAGCGTCAGCGTTGAATTCGATGTGTTCGGCTATAGCCGGGGCGCGATCCTGGCCCGCCACTTGACTAATACACTTTACGAAAATGATGCATCTGTCTGCGATAAAATCCGGTTGGTAGTTAATCTCTATGGCCATGAGTTAATCGGGGTGCCGGTGGTTAATTATCTGGGGTTGTTCGATACAGTCGGAACATTCATGGATAAGACAGTCTTTAGCAATGACCCGCACGATACCGGCTACACGCGTGGTTTAAAGGTTAAGGTGCCAGCTGGTGCTGCCAGACAAGCCTTCCAACTGAATGCATTCCATGAGTTTCGCTACAATTACCCGCTGCACAGCCTGTCAGGCATCTACCCGGAACTGACTATTGCCGGATCGCATGCTGATGTGGGGGGCGGTTCGCCCCATAAGATGCATGAGCAAGTTGACGTCTCGGCCAAAAACTGGTGGCCCTGGCACACAGCACAATTCTGGGTGGAGAAGGAGTTGTTATCGACGCTTCTGAGTAAAAAGTGGCGGCCACTCAAGGGGGAAATCACTTATCGCGGGTCAAAATGGTTGCACTACATCGCCACTAATCATCGTCTTGTGCGCGGTCATCTTCAGTTTGTTTCCCTCCTGGCCATGCTGAAAGTGGCTGAAAAAAGTGGTTGCTCATTTGACCCGGGGTATAAGAAATTCGAAAAACTCATCCCTGACGATTTGAGTGACTACTGTGGAAAGGTCATTTCCGCTGCGCTTAATACTCAGGATGGAAAGCCTGATACACTGGAACAATGTCTGATTGATCAGGTGACGCCGGATTATGTCCACCTATCTGCATCATGGGTAACGCTTGCTGAATTATATGGTGACATGCGACACAACAAACAGATGATGAGAGCTGGTGAGAATCAGCATGAGGAGAAGGAATGGGTTATTGACTTAAACGTCATGAATAACTTCTGGCCAGACCGCCCCGATGAAAATTGGACAAGGAAAATCTTCAGGTAATAATCATTCAATTTCCGCTACGGTTATTTTGTGACGTGCTCTCTGTTAACTACGGGTAGGGTCGATACTTCATCTCGCTACTGATTGTTGAATCAAGATAAAAATTAATATGCCAAAAATGAGACAGCAGATTTGGTCTAAGATTAAATGACATTAACAGTGAGGTTATTTATGAAAGGCCATAATTCGAATGAGCAACGCAGGAAAGAAGGTGATGTTCAAAAAGGGCTTCCTGAAGTCGCGCCGAATGCGGGCAATGCTTATGAGGAAGATGATCATCCTGCTAAGGACAACCCGAATGAACACGGTGAGATCCCGCGCACGCGTGATGACAGCAAAGATCACAAACGGGATCCCTCCAAAGACAAGTAGCGCACAATATATCCGTGCCGCTTAGCTCTCACCTCAGGAGGTGAACGATGAATTTGTCAAAACTGGCCAAATCACTGGATCTTACCCAGGAAGAGTTACTGGAAATGGGGCTGAGTCAGGACGATATCCAACAGGACAAAAGCCCGTCAGGTGATGCAAAGCAATCGTATTATTTCAACGTGCCTGACGTAACACCGGACCGCATTTTGGGCAAGAAAGGCTGGTCTCTGGGGCAACGAGTAGAAGTTGATGCCAGCTTAATGGATGCTGGAGCAGAGTAGCCCGAGTTTTAACAGCTTAGATCGTCTTTAAAAGCAGGAACTCAATCCAGAACACTATTTAAAAATCATGGCCGCGCCTTCACAGGCGAGGCTTTTTTATGTCCGTCTTAACCCTCCGCGCAATCGCATGCGCATTTCAACGAGAGCTTTTCAGAAAGTGAGCCTGAGAAATGCCGCTATAGGTGGCGACCTCTCTCGGGCGGCTTTTCTGTGCGACCAGGCTCACTTTCTAAAAGGTATATCGCTATGAATAACCAGTTATTCCTGCTTTTGACTTCCGCCAAATGGTTCTGATCAAGGATGGAGAAGTGTTCACTTCATCTCGAAAAGTTGCAGAGTATTTTGGCAAACGCCATGCTGACGTTTAAGAAAAATTGACCAAGCCAAAGCGGATTGCAGCCGTAATTTCAGCGAGCGCAATTTTGCACCGGCTGATTACATAGACGGTCAAGGTAAGGTGCGTCCTATGGTGAACCTTACCAAAGACGGCTGGATGAAGATTGTTATGGGTTTTACAGGAAAGGCTGCGATAGCAATCAAAGAGAGTTATATCGCAGCATTCAACTGGATGGCAGAGCAAATTCGTCACTACTACGCGATAGAGGAAGAAGCTCAGCATTGTTTCGCTATCAAAGAAATGCGTCCAAAACTGAAGGGTACCATCGGTAGCCGTTTAATGAACGAGCGAAAGAACGAAAAGCGCGTGTTAATCTTGAAGGAAAATCACATTCATCATTTAGCCAACCCTGACATGATTTCATTGATGGTGGACAAGGGGATGTTGCCATCCTTGGATGAGGTTAACTAAAGACAGTTCATCAGTTACTATTTTTCTGCCGATGGTGTTTAGCTCTATGGAGAGTAGTGACTCGCCAACGAGCAACCGCATAATAGCTAACCAATAATTAGATTTAAAAAGTGGTATCAAATAGGATGATTAAAACGCTTGGCGCCCATGCGCTCGATTTCAATTTCTTTGAATAGTAAGTTGGCAAAACGTTTTGAAGAGTGTAATCTGAGTAATTAAGATTAATATAAAAAGGGAAGAGCGATGGCAACTGAAGAGCAGTCTGAAGTGAACCGATCCCAAAACTCTCCAAAGCATAGTACGGAAAAGGACATTCCTAAAAAAGCCAAAACTACTCTCGCCAGCAGATGGCGTAGATGGCGTTCAGCAAAAAAATCATGCCCCCCAGATATTTATAAAATACTGCATAAACGCTCCCGTAATACCAGGTTCGTAAGCACTGCTTTGATCATTATTCTTATAGTTGCAGCAACATTCATTTCAAATATGATTGTTAGCTGGAAAGATAATCAATCTAGTTGGATTAGCCAGATCTATGAAGCCTACAATAATCCAAAGGGGCTGAGGCCAGGTGACTTAGTTTTTTTTAAAGAAGGTGTGGACGGAAAAAGATCAGTAGGGATTTATATAGGTAATGATATGAAGTCTGGCGATAGAATAATCGAGAAGCCAAAAGCTTCAATAGATATGCCTCCTGAAGGACAAGAATTTGTTCAACCTAAATTCACCCTTCCAAATATAGAAGATGTAATGAAGGGGCGGTTTGGATTTAAGCCAGAAAAGACGGAGTCTGAAAAGGTTGCAGATTCTATCGCTACGGTTTTGATAAGTCTTTCATTAGTAATATTCGTTGGCTTCGTTATGCGTGCAGTACTTGTTTTTACAAGATATTATATGCAACTTGCTACGGACTATGACAATCAAAAAATAGCGTTCTTGCTCAGCAAGCATGAGGCTAAAGACTTCGGTTCAACTTTAGAAGAGTTAAGAAATAATAAGATAAATTTTGAAAAGACGCCAACAATGCCGCAGGAAAAAATAATATTGGGTTTAGTAGACGCATTGAAGAGTAATCTGCCCAATACAAAGGACAAGCCTGAAAAGGAATGATTTTAATTTATGACAAAAGGTCTCGGTGTTTAATGGATCTAAAAAATAGTTTCGAAGACTACACGGAAGCTGAATTTACGCATTTGGTAAGTGAGATTTATAGTGCTAAAGGTGGTGAAGCTTACCAAGATGAGTTGCTGGAAAACTTCATTGCAGTAACTGAGCACCCGGAAGGTTCAGACCTGATTTTCTACAGCGATGACGATGACGTCACACCAGAGAAAGTTGTCGCGACGGTGAGAGAGTGGCGCAGAATGGAAGGGTTGCCAGACCTAAGGTCTTAACTATTATCGTGTGCACTTGAAGATACACACGATAGTCTAATTCTAGTGGGCAATTTCGCGCTTTTCTTTAACTAAAGCTGGTAATGTAAATGCGTAAGTTAAAAACACCTCTGTAAATTTTAATAACTGATCGACCTCCTCAGATTCAAACTCTTCATCTGAGTGAACAGCCCCATTGGTATCGATTCGAACAATGTGCGCCCAATCAGCCATTTCTTGTGTAATCAATCCAGTCTGACGTAAAGCTGAAATTCGTCGTACCAATTTATCTTCTGCACCGACATGTAAGGTTTTTGTTGCTATATCAATGACTTTTCTACAATTCATTGCGCTGGTTTCGTATCTTCCACGTGCGAAGTCTTCTTTTGCTTCGATGAAAAATTTTGATGCTCGCTCGGGAGTACTGTTAGGTGACTCAATTGTCGGTGCTTCTGGATAGAGATCAGTCACCTTAAACTTATTGCTTTTGTTAACGATTAAAGGGAAGGCTGAGTTATTAGCATGGAAAGTCGGACTTGAAGTTCCAGTCCTGGCAACTTCAGCTATTAATAACCTGAGACATGATTGGCATTGGAATGCCAAAGAGAAAAAATTCTCTCTTAGAGGTGTTTCAGCTATAAACTTAAACATTGCATGTTCTTTAATGCAATGAGGACATGTTTCGTCGATCGTTATTATTGCCATATTGCAACATTCCTTTGAATTAGAGACTAAATAGTAATGGCGCTCACCGACAAGCAGGAGATGTTCTGTCGCGAGTACCTGGTTGATTTGAACGCCACCCAGGCAGCCATCAGGGCAGGTTATAGCCAGAAGACCGCTAATCGGATGGGGTCTGAAAACCTGTCAAAGCCTGATGTAGCGAAACGCATTATCGAACTTAAATCAGCGCGCAACGAAAGAACAGAGATTAACGCAGATTATGTTCTTCACCGGCTGGTGGAAATCGATCAGATGGACGTGCTCGACATCCTCAAAGATGACGGCGGCATGAGGATGGTACACGAGTGGCCAAAGGTCTGGCGTACAACGCTGAGCGGACTGGACATCCTAACTTCCGTCACCAACTCCGATGAAACCACCATCGAGAACATCCTCAAAAAGATTAAGTGGCCGGACAAAGTGAAGAACCTAGAGTTGCTGGGTAAGCACATATCGGTACAGGCCTTCCGCGAACAGTCCACGCATGCGCTGACGGGCAAAGAGGGCGGCCCGGTTGAAGTTAAGTTGCTCTCCCGCGAGGAATACCGGCAGGCGCGCCGGGATATGTTAGAGGATGACGACTGCTGAGTATAAGACCGCTGCACGCCGGATAGAGTGTGAAGAGGACGGGATGTATTTTGCCCGCTACTTCTTTAAGCAGCGTACCGGCAGCCGGATGATCGTCGCGCCACACCATCAGATCATTCAGCAGGCGCTGGACCGCGTCATTGATGGCGACATCCAGCGCCTCATCATTAACGTTCCTCCGGGCTACACCAAGACCGAACTGGCCACCATCAACATGATGGGACGCGGGCTGGCCCTGAACTGCCGCGCGCGGTTTATGCACCTGTCGTATTCTCACAACCTGGCCTTACTCAACTCGTCGACCACGCGCAGTATCGTGAAGTCTTCTGCTTATCAGGCCATGTGGCCGATGGCGCTGCGCGATGATGCCGACAGTAAGGCGATGTGGTGGACCGAATACGGCGGTGGGGTCTATGCCTCCTCCGCTGCGGGACAGGTCACCGGCTTTCGCGCCGGGCATATGGAGCCGGGCTGGCAGGGCAGTCTGATTATTGACGATCCAGTTAAACCAGACGACGCCCACAGCGAAATCATCCGCGAAGGGGTGAACACCCGCTTTAACGAAACGATTCGCTCCCGACTGGCCATCGAGACCACGCCCATCGTGGTCATCATGCAGCGCATTCATTACAACGACCTGAGCGGCTACCTGCTGCG
The DNA here is from genome assembly GCF_903970985.1 of Pantoea sp. ME81. NCBI lineage: Bacteria > Pseudomonadati > Pseudomonadota > Gammaproteobacteria > Enterobacterales > Erwiniaceae > Pantoea > Pantoea sp. ME81. The sequence goes on from NZ_CAJCKS010000109.1 coordinate 7,232, forward strand.
GGGCGGCAGTGGTGAGATGTGGCATCATCTGAACCTGCCGGTGCTGATTGACAGCAGCCAGCCGTATTCCGCGCTGTACCCGGAAAACTCACACGCCTTACCGGTTGAGCATGCCCTGCCTGATGGATGGCTGTGGCCATACAAGCATAACGAGTCGCACCGTGTTTCCCTGTTCTCGCACCGCCGCACGGCCGAAGCGCAGTACATGCAGCGTCCGCGCCGCTTCAATGCCGAAGGCGCGCTGTGGACGGAGTCGATGGTTTCCGGCGCACGCGCGCTGGACATCCAGCTTCAGCCATCGCGTACCGTTGTGGCCATTGACCCGCAGGCGACCAACACCGAAGAGAGTGACGAGACTGGTATCGTCGTGGCCAGCTCCTACGGACGTGGTAATGACCGTCTTTTTTCAGCCGATGCAGATTATTCGGGCAAGTACTCACCGAACGGCTGGGCAAAGCGGGCAATCCAGGCGTATGAAGACCACAGGGCCGAAGCCATCGTCATTGAGACCAATCAGGGTGGTGACATGGCCGAAGACACGCTGCGCAACGCCGGCTATCGGGGGCGTATAATTCGTGTCCACGCCAGCAAAGGCAAGTTCGCCCGCGCCGAACCCATCTCCGCGCTGTACGAACAGGGCCGGGTGGCACACCGCGGCAACCTCTACCAGCTCGAGAACCAGCTGCTGGAATACGTGCCTGCCACCGCTAAAAAATCTCCGGATCGCCTCGATGCGCTGGTCTGGGCCATCACCGAACTGTTCCAGCCGAAAGGCACCACGGTTCGTCCTTTCTCCGCCTGACCTGAGACCCGTATGAGCAACGACGTCCGGAAGCGATCACCAAAGATTGAGTCGATGGCCGGATGCTGGCCCATGATTTCAGCCCTGCTGGGCGGAACGGCGGCGATGCGGCTGGCGGGCAAAACCTACCTGCCCAGATGGCCGAATGAAGAGGATGGGTTTTATCAGAACCGCCTGAGTACCGCCACTCTGTTTCCGGCTTTCAGCCGCACGGTCGAAGTGCTGAGCGGCAAACCCTTTTCCCGCCCGGTGACCTGGGACGAGAAGATTGTGCCGGCGCGTATTCGTGACATGTTCCCCGATGTGGATCTGCAGGGAACCAATCTGCACTCATTTCTGGCAGACATCTGCGAAGAGGCGATGGCCTATGGCCTCTGCGGCATTCTGGTAGAGCATCCACCAACAAAGACAGGTCTGACGGTGGCGCAGGAGCGGCAGCAGGGGCTGCGGCCATATCTGGTAAAAGTGGCGGCCACCAGCCTGCTGGATTACGACTCAGAGCGCGTCAACGGACAGGAGACTTTCATGATGCTCCGGTTTCTGGAAGTGGTAAGCGAACGCGATCCGGATAATGAGTTCATTGTGAAAGAGATTGAGCAGGTCAGGGTACTGAATCCTGGCCGCTGGCGTATATACCGTGAAAAGCGCAATGACACGGACGGGGCACTGGAATGGCAGCTGCACGATGAAGGCACCACGAGCCTGAAGAAAATCACCTTTGTTCCGGTTTACGGTGATAAGCGCGGTTTTATGAACGGGCGACCTCCGCTGGCGGAGCTGGCCTGGCTGAACGTCGAGCACTGGCAGTCGCGTAGCGACCAGCAGACGATTCTGCACGTTGCGCGCGTCCCGGTGCTGTTTGGCAAAAAGCTGGGTGACGCGCCGATATCTGTCGGGGCAGCGTCAGCCATCATGTCTGAAGAAGACGACGCAGATTTACGCTACGTAGAGCACACGGGTAAAGCCATTGAGGCCGGGCGCACTGACATCCTCGATCTGGAGGAAAAAATGCGGCAGATAGGTGCTGAACTGCTGGTGATCAAACCCGGCCACCGTACCGTCGTGCAGACGCTGGCCGACAACGAAGCGGGCACCAGTGCCCTGCAGCGTATGGTCTGCGACCTGACTGACGCCGCCCGTCTGGCGCTGCAGTATCTGGCCGAGTGGATCGGTGAGTCAGACGGTGGCCACGTCACCATTTTCAGTGATTTTGGCGCTACCACCCTGGCGGAAGCCTCAGCTGACTTCCTGGTAGGCATGCACAAAGAACGTGCTCTGTCCGACGAAACGCTGTTCAACGAAATCCAGCGTCGCGGTCTTATCAGCAGTGAGCTTCGCTGGGCCGACGAGCAGGTGCGTATCCGCGCCATGCCTCCACCACTTCCAGATAAACCCACCCCGTCTGCGGCGGTGTAACCCATTCAGGCTCATGCCCCGGCATGAGCTTTTTTATTGCCTTCGACTGCGGATGCAGCGCGGCGTCACGGGCCGGATGGCCCTCAAGGTTGGATGACCCCCTATGAAACTGAAACTCGACGAAAACGGCAATGTTGTCGTCATTGAAGACAAACCCGTTTACGTGCAGGACGACGGCAAGGAAGTAGCGTTCGATGCCGCCGGCACGCTCCAGACCATTTCGCGCCTCAACGGTGAAGCGAAGTCGCACCGCGAACGTGCGGAGACAGCGGAAAACTCACTGAAAACATTTGAAGGCATTGACGATCCGGCTGCCGCGCTCGCCGCACTCAATACGGTGAAAAACCTGGCCGACAAAACGCTGGTGGATGCCGGTGAAGTCGAAAAGGTCCGCACTGAAGCTGTTCGTGCGCTGGAAGAGAAATATGCGCCAATCGTCCAGGAGCGTGATGACCTGAACAACCGACTCAACGCCGAGAAGATTGGCGGCAGTTTTGCCCGCTCGAAATTTATCACCGAGAAGATGAGCATTCCCGCCGACCTGGTCGAAGCCCGTTTTGGCAGCAACTTCCAGGTTGTCGGTGACACTGTCACGGCATTTGACCGCGAAGGGAACAAAATTTTCAGTGCTGTTAAGCCCGGCGAAGCGGCCGGGTTCGATGAAGCGCTGGGTATTCTCGTTGAGCACTACCCCTACAAAGATCAGATCCTCAAGGGCACCGGCGCATCCGGCGGCGGCTCCGGCGGGGGAAATGGCAATACCAACCCGAACACTCTTACCCGTGAACAGTTTGAATCACTCAGCCCTCAAGAGCAGAGCGATAAAGCACGGGCGGGTGTCGAGATCACCGATTAACAGGACACACTTTGCATGTCGAATACCCTGACGCAACTTATTCCCGACCTGTACCAGTCGCTGGACATTGTTTCGCGTGAAATGGCGGGCTTCATACCGTCCATTACGCTGGACCCCAGTGCAGAACGTGCCGCATTGAATCAGCCGATCCGCATCCCGCTGACACCCGCCTCAAAGGGCGAAGATGTGAAGCCCGGGCAGCTGCCGCCCGATGACGGCGACCAGGATATTGGTAATGTGCCGCTCACCATCACAAAATCCCGCATGGTGCCATTCCGCTGGGAAGGCGAACAGCAGAAGGGTATTAAGTCCGGCCCCGGCTACAAAGGTATCCGTCAGGACCAGATCACCCAGGCGATGCGTACGCTGGTTAATGAAATCGAGGTGGACCTGGGCCAGCTCTTCCGCCGCGCTTCACGCGCAACAGGCGAAGCGGGCAAGACGCCATTCAAAGACACACTCACCGATACGGCGCAGGTGCGAAAAATCCTCACAGACAACGGTGCGCCGCTGAGCGATCTGCAGTGCGTCATTGATACAACATCCGGCGCAGCATTACGCACCATGGCACAGCTGACAAAGGCCAACGAGGCAGGCACCACATCGCTTCGAGCGCAGGGGACTTTGCTCGAGCTGCACGGCTTCACCTTGCGTGAATCAGCCGGTGTGGCCCAAAACTCAGGGGCGAAATCGGATAAATTCACTGTTGAAGGCGACCTTGAAGCCGGACAAACGCTTATTACGCTTACTAAAGGCAATGAGGGTAAAGTCCCCGAACTCGGCGCGGTAGTTATGGGTTCCGTCATGTTGCTGGGTAAGCACAAATATGTGGTGGAGAAGGTTTCACCTGAAGGCATTCATATCTATCCGCCCGGACTACGTGAAGACGTCAAAGCAGGTGCGAAACTCGAGGTCATCAGCGAATTTACAGCTAACTTCGCTTTCAGCCGCTCCGCGATCATTCTGGCCACTCGTGCGCCCGCACTGCCTGAGGAAGGGGACATGGCGGATGACCGGATCATGATCACCGACCCGCGCACCGGCATGTCCTTCGAAGTTTCGATGTATGTCGTTGGATGATGGATATCGTACATCGGCAGTGAAATGATCGGCATGCTGTGCATCCTTGTGCGTTCCCGGATGGGCGTTAACGTTGACCGGTTTGCGCCAGAAGCGCAGCAACCACTCGCCATAACCCGCGACGCGGAAACCGTGATTGCGCTGATGGTAGCCGTCGCGATACAGCAGATAGACTTTGCGCAAGCCGTACCAGGGCAAACCGGGCAGATCGTGATGTACAGAATGATAGTTGAGATTCAGAAATAGCCAACGCCACGGCCAGGCGGCTTCATTGTTCACGGAGCGGGCCAGCGGGGCTTCTTCTGCGCGATGCTCGTAGAAAGAACGTATTTTGGTCAACGCCAATGCCGGATAACTCACGGCAACCACGAACCACAGCGGCGACAATCCTTGCTGCTGCATCCAGTAGAAAAGTCCAGCCAGCAGCGTCAGATGAATCACCCACATCGAAATAGCGGCACGGTCACGCGCCAAAAGCATCATCTTTAGGGTCGCCACGATATCCAGCAGCGGACCTAACAGCAAACGGCCGGGAAACGTATTACGCAGGTGAATCAAGCGTTGCTGCCACGGCTTGAGCTGTGCCCAGCGTTCCGGCGACAGGTAATAGGTTTCCGGATCTTCATCCGGTTCGGTGAGGGTGTGATTGCGGTGATGTGCCAGATGGGAATCGCGATACAGCCCATAGGGATACCACACCGCCAGCGGCAGGGTACCAAACAGCTGATTGAGCCCTGGAAAACGCGTGGGATGGCCATGGATCAGCTCATGCTGCAGCGACATATACCAGGTGGTGAAAACAATCAGCAGCAGAGTGGTTAAAAACAGACCCAGCGTTTGCCAATAGATGACGCAGCCAAACCAGCCGCCATACACCCCGACCATCAGCGCCCAGGTGGGCAGTTCACTGCGCCACAGCCAATTGCGGCCCAGCTGATGCACCACTTCACGCTGCTGTGCGCTGATATAGTCGTTTGCCATGCGGATGCCATAAACCTGTAAATCGGATGAATTCCCCGCAAGATGATTGATCACCGTGATAAACACAAAGACCGTGTTTTTATGACTTATGCAAAAAAGTTGATGAAGCGCGCGAAAACTATTGGCTATCAGTCACCTCTCGCCTGGCGTAACCTTTCTCCATCGAAACCTAATGCATCATGTGCGGGCCAGTGCGGTCCCCCTGGAGAATTTCACCATGAAAAAGATTGGCTTCTTATCCTTTGGTCACTGGACCCCGTCATCGCAGTCAGCCACCCGTTCCGCTCAGGATGTGTTACTGCAATCCATCGATTTAGCCGTGGCGGCAGAAGAGCTGGGCGCGGATGGCGCTTACTATCGCGTGCACCACTTTGCGCGTCAGTTAAGTTCACCGTTCCCGCTGCTGGCGGCGGTCGGTGCCAAAACCAATCGCATTGAGATTGGTACTGGCGTGATCGATATGCGTTATGAAAACCCGCTGTACATGGCAGAAGATGCCGGTGCGGCAGACCTGATTTCTAACGGTCGTCTGCAACTCGGTCTCAGCCGAGGCTCCCCGGAGCAGGTGATTGAAGGCTATCGCTACTTTGGTTTTAACCCAAAAGAGGGTGAAACCGATGCCGATATGGGACGTCGTCACACCGAAGAGTTGCTGGAAGTGCTACGCGGTGAGGGTTTTGCTAAACCGAATCCACAGCCGATGTTCCCGAATCCACCGGGCTTACTGCGTCTGGAGCCGTTCTCAGAAGGGCTGCGTGAGCGTATCTGGTGGGGTTCCGGTTCAAATGCGACATCAGTTTGGGCAGCACAGCAGGGCATGAATCTGCAAAGCTCCACATTGAAGGATGATGAAACTGGCGAGCCGTTCCACATCCAGCAGGCGAAACAGATTCGCGCTTACCGTGAAGCCTGGAAAGCCGCCGGACATCAGCGCACGCCGCGTGTGTCAGTGAGCCGCAGTATCTTTGCGCTGACCAATGACATCGACCGTGCTTACTTTGGTCGCAGTGGTCAGGATCAGGACTCCGTGGGCTTCCTCGATGAGAAAACCCGCGCCATCTTTGGCCGTAGCTATGCCGCAGAGCCAGAGCTGTTGATCAAACAGCTGGCACAGGACGAAGGGATTGCCGAAGCCGATACGCTGCTGCTCACCATCCCTAACCAGCTGGGCGTGGATTACTGTGCGCACGTGATGGAAAGCATCCTGACCCATGTGGCACCGGAACTGGGCTGGCGTTAAAACTAAAGAGGCGCACTTTGCGAAGTGCGCCTCTTTTCTTAACTAACCCCTAACTCCCACCACAGCTTATCCAGCGCATAGTAACGGTCGCGTTCGCTTTCAGGTTGATTGAGATCGCGCTTCCACGGCTTGGCCAGAATAAAATGCAGGTTTTTTACATCCTCTTCACGCCACATAGCGCTGTGCTGGAATGGCAGCGTTTTCAGTGCGTTGTAAATATACGGCAGCGGCAGCCAGCGATTCTCAAACACTTCATTAAGTAAATCCTGTTCAGAGAACGGATAGCGGCGTAGATCAGTGATAGCAGCGACTTTCTGCTGTAGCCAGCTAAACACCTCTTGATCCGGTTCGAGCACCAAAAAGCCACCATTCAGATAGCGGTCCAGGCTGGCAGGTGCCGCTTCACCGCGATCCTGCCAGGTATAGTGGCAATTTTCCGGCTGCCAGCTGGCGGGATAACTGGCGATTTTATTCGGATTGCAGCGACAGGCGTGGCACGCTGCCAGCGCATGATCGCCGAGATCCTGCGTAAACAGCTCATCCATATTGCGCAGCACCAGCATATCGGCATCGAGAAACACCACGCGATCGCAGCCGGTCAATTCCCATGCGCGCAGTTTGCTCCACACTTCGCCGAATTGCGCGGAGGCATAATGCTGCTCCAGTTCGGCATTCGGCATCAGGGGCTCAACCGGATGAATCACACAGCCTATAGCCTGCAAAGCTTCACGCGTTTCGATGTCAATCGCATCGGTCACCATCACAATCAATGGCCACGCGGTTTCGCTGCGTTTCAGTGAACGGTGCAGCGCTTTCACGCCAATAAAATAATCCGGTTGTGTCAGTAGTGTTACCCAGGCGTACATAAATCCTCCCCCGTCAAAATTCAATCAAACAAAGCCGTGACATAGTCATTGCTAAAACGACGCTGCGGATCGAGTTGTTCCCGCACCGCGCGAAACGCATCCCACTGTGGATAGATATCCCGCCAGCTGTAGCGCTGCGGATCGTAGTATTTGCCCCAGTGCGGTCGTCCGCCTTCTGCTGCCAGCAATTTCTCTACCTCGGTGAGGAAATGCAGACCGTCCTGTGACAGCGAACCGTCATCGGCGTAATAGACCACGAAGCCAAAGAAACAGGTCGGCTGCTGATAAGCTGGACTGAGCCAGGCTTCTGACGCGCCAGTACAACGCAGGATAATGGGATAGTGCATGTGCGGATGATTCTCGGCATACCAGGCTTTGATTTTGCCGATAATTTCCGGTGTTTTATCCAGCGGCACGCCAATTTCCACGTTGATTTGCGGCACGGCAATGCCGCGACAAAACAGCTGGTAGATATCGCCGCTGAGGTCGGTGAAATCGCGGAAGCGCGTGACGGTGCGAAACTGCTTGCCACCTTTACCTTCGATCTGCGTATCACGATGCATCTGCGCCAGCGTCTGATCGATGGTGTCATTCAGACTGCTGTTGGTCTCATCGCCATGCTCGATCACCTCGCCACCATTGGCGTGCCATGCCTGAACATCTGCTTCACTGGCGGGGTTGGCATTCCAGACGTGCATCAGGTTGTCATCAACAAACCACCAGGCTTTGCTCAGTTCATACTGTTGATTCCAGCGCGGCAGATCCTGCTCCAGCGTATCGGCAGACTCGGCAAATTTGTGGCAGGTAAACAGGCGAAACGGCTCGGTGCGCAACGTTATGGCGGTCACAATCCCCAGCGATCCCAGGGAGGTCTGCGTGGCCGGGAAATCGGGTTCTCCTCGCTGAAATTCCCGCACGCTGCCATCGGCCATCACCATGCGGATACTCAAGGCTTCATCTGCCAGAGAACTCTGATTCAGGCCCTGACCATGGGTGCCGGTGGCCATGGCACCGGCCAGTGTCTGTATGGATATCACGCCCGGCGAACAGGCCAGCATGCGATGGCGTTCGGTAAGCGCATCGAACACCTGTTGCAACACCGTACCGGCTGCGAAGGTGATGCTTACGTCATCTTCGCTTAGCACGCCTTGCATCGCGCTGAGATCCAGCAACAGATCGTCAGCGTTCACACACAGCATGCGTCCGGGTGAAAGGCGGCTGCCGATGACACGCACTTTGCCGCTGGAGGATTTCAGGCGTTGTTGCAGTTCCGCTTCATTTTGCGGCTGGAAGACTTGCTCACGTTGGCCCACCACGGTGTTTTGCGCCCAGTTCCACAAGGCACTGTCGTGCTCGGTATTTTGCGGGTTGCGAAGGGGATAAAGGAGGGAATCTCTGTTCACTACGGCGTTCCTTATACTGAGGTCTGTGACGGTCCCAAAGCTTTAAGCGTAGACCATCACAGCGGCGCACAGATCTAAGGTGTTTTGCGGATATAGCGCAGGGTGGCAGTGACAGCCAACTGGCGGTTACGGCGGATGCTATCTTCTTCCGTATCCTCAGGGGTGAACAGGAAATGGAAGGTGTAGCGGTTGGCAACGTGGTGCACACAGATACTGCTCAATAAGCGGTGAACGTCCACGGTGTTCAGGCCATCAATAAAAATGCCTTGCTGCTGGCCGCGCGTCAGGATGTCATCCAGCAGATCCAGCGTACTTTTGTTCAACGCTTTGATGCGTTCAGATTGCACAATGTAGCGACCGCGCAACAGGTTTTCCGTACACACCAGGCGCATAAAATCCTGATGGGTGGCGTGATAGTCGAAGCTGGCTTCGACCAGTTTAATCATCGCCTGCTCGGGTTCCATTTGTGCAAGGTTCAATCCGGTTTCGTGTTCACGAATCGCCTGATAGACCTGCTCCAGCACCTCGATATACAGCTTCTCTTTATTGACGAAGTGATACACCACCATGCGTTTGGTGGTTTGCGCGTGTTCAGCAATCTGCTCAAGGCGTGCGCCCTGCATACCGAACTCGGCGAAGGTCTTCAGGGCACCGGCAAGGATGCGTTTTTTCAGCCCTTCCGGGTCATTTTTACGTTTCGTTGTAGTGTCCGACATAGCGCTCAATTACAGGTCAATCAAAACGGCATGGTATCACAGCCGTCCGTTCACTTGTGGCGATGCGAGCGGCTGTGTGTCTTTATTCTTTTCAGGAATAGCATTCCCGGATAAATCATAATGCAGGAATAAGCATCTGCGTATACTGCGGCTATCTGTTCATC
>NZ_CAJCKS010000110.1:0-16732 GCF_903970985.1 Pantoea sp. ME81
ATGAACCGGGACATGTTCATGGGCCGGGATGTGGGCATGAAGCCGTACCGCATGGCGACCATGTGGACTACCTGGTTGATGGGCATCTGCATCATCCACACGGTGATCATTGCGATAACCATGGGCCGGTTGAGATTGTAGAATCCGCTAAGTCGCTGCCCTGATGCTATCCTCAGAGCCGTGGTGCGCCACTCACGGCTCTCATCAGGAAGAGCATGCTCCGTACTGCAGCCACAGCCGTTGCAATTTAACCACCACATCATTGACGACCTGGTGCCTTCTCGCTCCCGGCGCCCACAATGCCACCAGAGTAATATTGAGTCCCTGATGGCCCACCTCAGTTGGCAAAACTTGCACCTGATGCCATTTCTGCGCCTGAAAATGCGTCGGTAGAAATCCCCAACCTTGCCCCTGCTCCATCAGAGACTGCAACATGGTTCGCTCGTTCACAAACAGTGACTGTCCCGAAATTTGCAGACGGTGCGTGATTTGTTCATCAGCATGCGCATGCATCACCAATTGCGGTTCCAGGGCGAGGTTTAGCAACGTCAGAGGTGAAGCTTGATGAGTGAACAATGCTGTCGCTGCATAAAAGTTCAGTTCAATGGCACCTAACGCGCTCCACTCCATCTCATTACCCAACGAACGATTCACTGCCTGACAAATTGCCAGGTCGGCCTTGCCCGATTTTAGGGCACTCTCAGCTTCGAAACGCGAAGCACACCAGAGACTTAATTGCACCTGCGCCCTGCTGCACTCACTGATGAAAGCCTGCAAAAATAACTGCGGGACAAAAGGGTCATACACCAGCGTGATTTGCTGCATGCGCGACTCCGGCAAGGTCTGCGCGAAAGCTTCAAATGCATGTGCCTGACGTACCAGCAAATGCGCCTGACGATGTAACTGCTCCCCCCTGGATGTCAGCACCAATTTGCGCCCTTCACGCTCAAACAACGAGTAGCCAAGGGCATCCTCCAGGTAATCGATGAGATCGCGCACGGTGGTGCGATCTTTCCTCAGTTTCTCTGCTGCACGGGAAACCGTGCCGAACTCTGCAATCGCCGCAAAGGCTTCAATTTGTGAAAAGGAATAGCGCAGCGCATTCATCTGAAATCCTATGTCTAACATTTGGGGGGAATTTCCCCCATGGGGTGATTTTAACCTCGCCCCATAGATTTCTATACTCGCCGCACTCTTAACTGCACTACAAAGGCACTTTTCATGCAACGTCACACCGTGATTAAACCCCTGCTGTTTTCTCTCTCACTAGCTGTGAGTAGCTATGCAACTGCTGCGACAGAGTGCGATGGCGTGGCGCTCACGCCCTGTCCTGCACCCTTTGATCATCAGTTACCTGAACCTCACCAGATGCTGAGCTGGATTCAAAAAGATCGAGTAGTCGGTTTCCGTAATGATTACCGAAATTATGCGGGAGATGTGTTTCATCATGGGCAAGCGAAGCCACTGGCGCGTGCCAATAACCTGTTAGTCGATGCGCAGTATCAGGTTAATGGCCACACCTATCACCTCGCTGATTACTTAAAACGTGAAAATGTCGCGGGCATGCTGGTGCTGAAAAACGGCAAAGTCGCCTACAAATATTTTGCCGAAGGTAATACCGACACCACCCTGTGGACCTCGCGCTCAGTGGGTAAATCGGTGGTGTCTACACTGGTGGGCATCGCCATCAAGCAGGGAAAAATTCATTCACTGGATGACAACATCACTGAATATGAACCCGAACTGAAGGGAACCGCATGGGATGGCGTAACCCTTAAACAACTCATCCAGCACACTTCCGGCGTGGCATGGAATGAGGATTACACCAATCCGAACTCTGACTTTGCGCAGTTGACCCAGTGCGAAGCGCAAGCTGGCGCCTATGCCTGTGTGCGTAATATCGTCTCTCATCTGAAACGCGCGCATCCTGCGGGTGAACAGTGGTCTTACTCTTCCGGTGGCGCATGGTTGTTGGGGGATGTGCTGGAACGGGCAACAGGCATGTCATTGGCGGCTTACCTGCAGCAAACCGTATGGCAACCCAATGGCATGGCCAGTGATGGCGTCTGGCATGCTTACCAATCAGGAAAGCATGACGTGGGTGCTCATGGTTTCAACGCCACGCTGGAAGATTGGGGTCGCTTTGGTGAATTTATCCTCAACGAAGGTCGCCTGCCCGATGGTCAGCAAATCTTGCCTGACAATTGGGTGAATGACGCAGCAACATGGACACAGGCAAAAGACTCTGTCAGTGCGGCCCATCCGGAGGGTATTTACGGTTATCAATGGTGGAATAATGCTATCCCCGCCAATGCACAACATGTCGTGCCCACTGCAGCAGAGGGGCTGAAGCACTCACTCTGGGCTCTGGGCATTTATGGGCAAATCATTATGGTTAACCGTGCAGAAAACCTGGTCATCGTACAATGGTCAACCTGGCCTCAGGCTGAACCCTCCTTCAGCGCGCAGCCACTCGAAGCGGCTCTGATGTACAGCGCGATTGCACAACAGTTGCATTAAGCCGCATTTATTCGCGCCATACGGGGTGTGGCGCGAAAAATTGCTTGTGGGTATTAGTTTACTTTTCCTCTCATTTGTCGGTTTGGGATTGCCACCCGTACTGGGAAAACTCAAGGATATGACCCACAGTTATCATTCAGGTTTACTGGTGGTGGCGGTGGCACTGATCGCGGATGGCGTGATTGGCATTATCGTCTCGCGACCACCAAATGATCGGTTGAAAACCCTTGCTTATCCGCAGTCTGGCAAGTGAAACGCTTTTTCATGCATTTTAGTTAAATGTTCTGGAAACCGCGCCGATAATTAAGCTACCTTTATCAAAGCGGACCGTAACCGGTCCGTTTACCACAACATCAGGCAATCAAAACTCAATACACCCAGCCTGCGTAATCGCAGAGAAGCACATCGCAAGAAAAGTGTTCAGCTGAGGAAATTCAGCGGAGCGGCAAAAGCTGCACGCATTATGTTCAATGACATAATATCGCCTGAGGTCACACATGTTTGGGGTGAAGAAATCCAGCCTTTCTCTGCCATTTTATAAAAGTGGCGATGTACTCAAAGATATCAATGCAATCAAACAACATGTGGCATGGATTGAGTTTTCGCCCAGCGGTGAAATCCTCAGCGCCAATCCGCAATTCCTTGAGGTGACCGGCTACAGCCTGCATGAGATTCAGGGACAGCATCATCGCATTTTCTGCAGCCCGGCCTACAGCCAGTCATCGGAGTACTTTGCTTTCTGGCAGACGCTGGCCTCAGGTGAATCCGTCACCGGAATTTTTGAGCGCTTTAATAAACAACGCCAACGTTTCTACCTGAGCGCAACGTACTTCCCGGTGAGCGATGATAAGGGCAAAGTCTATAAGGTGATTAAAGTCGCCAGTGATATCACTGCCCGACATGAAGAACTTGAGCATAAAGAGGCAGTGATCACCGCCCTCGACCGCTCTATGGCCGTCATTGAATTCACGCCCGATGGTCATATTTTGACAGCCAACGCGAATTTCCTGACACACATGGGTTACGAGCTCAAAACGATTGTCGGTCAGCATCATCGCTTGTTCTGTTTCGATAACTTTTATCGGGAAAATCCCGAGTTCTGGCGCAAAATCGCTAAGGGACAACACTTTGTCGGGCGCTTTGAGCGGAAGACCGCCGCAGGCGAACGTATCTGGCTGGAGGCGAGCTACAATCCGGTGTTTGATGCCGACGGCAAAGTGTACAAGGTGATCAAAATTGCTTCCGATATCACCACGCGGGTTGAAGCGGCAAAACGGGTCGCTGATATTGCCCTCACTACCTCAGAACAAACTTCGCAAATAACGGATAACGCCAACGAAGTGCTGGATGAAACCATCCGCAACTCCGGTCTGGTGGCAGTGCAGGTCAATGCCGCCACCGATATTGGCACCCAATTAAATGCCTCGGCGAAAAGCATCAACGAAGTGGTGGAAACCATCAACCTGATAGCTTCACAAACCAATATCCTGGCGTTAAATGCCGCGATTGAAGCCGCGCGCGCGGGTGAAGCGGGGCGTGGATTTAGTGTGGTAGCGGATGAAGTGCGGCGTCTGGCGGCTTCCACCTCCAGCGCAACCAAAAAGATCACTCAAGTCGTGGAGCACAACGCCATGCTGATTCATCAGATGGAGCAGCAGTTAGGTGAAGTGAAACAGTTCGTGGTGACCGAGCAGGATAAAATCAGCGTGCTGTCACGCAGCCTGCGAGAAATAAACAGTGGCGTACATGAGTTTGTGAATGTGATTCATCGACTGGATGTTTAAGTGATCCCCCATCAGCGATGCTCAGGCGGCCTGAAGGCCGCCTTTCACTTTTAACGATGCCACGATCGGTCAGTACCTGGCACGCTTTTACATCATCTGCGGTTCGCGAATCGCATTACCTTTGGCAAAGCGCGCCAGACTGTAAGGTTCAGCATCCGTAAACAGCGGTTGGTTATTCACCATCTGCGCACACAATAAGCCCGCTCCAGGACCGATGCCGAAACCATGGCCACTGAAGCCTGAGGCGATAAACAGGCCCGGCACCGTATCCATCTCATCAATCACCGGTACCAGGTCCGGTGTGGTGTCGATCCAGCCCCCCCAGGCATGATCCACTTTGATCCCGGCAAGTTCCGGGTAAAACTGAACCAGCAGTTGCATCGCTTCCTGTACAATCGACGGATCGCCGGCGGGATCGAGCACACGGATCTTTTCAAATGGCGATAAGCTCTGATTCGACCAGGAACCCGCGGCTTCCGGACCATTAAAGAAAGAGCCGTTGATGCGCACTTTGAGTTTTTTGGCAATTTTGCTGCGATACATCGGATAAAACTTGGTGGCATAGCGAATATTTTGCGGAGCCAGGTCGATCTGCCCACGACCGGAGAGTGCCACGGTGTAACTGCCATCCTGACGACGGCGAATGCACAATCCGCCGATGCTCAGACACCCTTTAATCACTTCCGGCGCCACCGTGGTTTTAAACGCTGTACCCAAAATATTGGCGCTCGGCAGTTCAACACCATACTGTTTGCAGAAACGTGAACTCCAGGCACCACCACAGCAGATCACCCGGTTCGCTTTCACTAAGCCGCGCTCGGTCCACACACCGGTGACGCGCCCGCCACTGATATCCAATCCACGCACCGCGCAGTTTTGATGTACTGAAGCACCCAAATTTTTAGCACCCGTGGCGATGGCCGGTGCGGCCATGGAGGGTTCGGCACGCGCATCGCTCGGTGACCACACGCCGCCCACCCATTGGGCCTGTTCACCAATGCGCTCGCGCGTCTCTTTGCCCGTCAATAAGTGGCTAACAAAGCCGATTTGTTTCGCCTGCTTGCCCCAGGCTTCCCAGCGCGCCACATCCGCTTCACTCAGCGTGCCGTAGGTGATTCCCTGGCGGCTAAAGCCAAGATCGAGTCCGATTTCGCCGCTCAACGCTTCCCAACGCTGCAAACTGCGTATCGCCATCGGCAGCTCATACAGATCGCGATTCTGCTGGCGGACCCAGCCCCAGTTGCGTCCCGACTGCTCACCGCCAATCACGCCTTTTTCAAACAGCGCCACGGAAACGCCCTGCTTTGCCAGTTCATAACTGACGGAAGTACCAATAATCCCGCCGCCAATGACGATGACATCCACCGCGCTGGGGAAAGTTTCACTGTCTGCTACGGTATTCACGTTGATGCGCATGATGTTCAATCCTGATCTTTATAAATGTTGCTCAGAGGAAATATGCATGATCCACAACACAGTGGCGTCACTGGACGTCGGGTTAAAAATGTTGTGCGGTAGATGGCTCTGAAATTGAAAACTGTCACCGGGTGTCAAAAGCACGGTATCGCCGTCAATCTCCAGCGTCAGTTCACCCGCCATCACTAAGCCTGCTTTTTCCCCCTTCCCCATTAACATCTCAGCGGACTGCACGCCTGCCGGGATATTGATGAACATGAACTGCAAATCATGGTCGCCCGAGGGGGAAAGCATCTGTTTAGAAATGCCCTGTTTACCCACGTTAAAGTGCGGGCGTTCCGCTGCGCGCCGGACATAATGCTCAGCACCACGAGTGTGAGCTTCGGCCTCTTCCAGAAAGGCCGAAAGTGGGACTTTTAAGACCAGACGCAGTTGTTCCAGCACACGCACTGTCGGATTCGTCAGATTGCGTTCGATCTGACTGATCGCGCCAGCGGAGACATTCGCCAGCAGCGCCAGTTCAGTAATGGTCATATTCCGCGCC
The DNA here is from genome assembly GCF_903970985.1 of Pantoea sp. ME81. Lineage (NCBI taxonomy): Bacteria > Pseudomonadati > Pseudomonadota > Gammaproteobacteria > Enterobacterales > Erwiniaceae > Pantoea > Pantoea sp. ME81. The sequence continues at coordinate 6,265 of NZ_CAJCKS010000110.1, forward strand.
TTGCGCACACGTTTTACGCGGGAGCCGATATCCGCTTCCTGCGCACCTGACTCCCCTTTGATGATCGGTTCTTTTTTCATCGGCTGAATTCCATTCGCATCCCTGTCAGCTGAGCTTAAGGGTGTCATCAATCAGGGCATGCCCCATTTGGTTTTAATCGTCTGCAACGTGCCATCCTCTTTCATGCTGGTTAACGCGCTATTGATCTGCGCCATTAACGCATCGTTGCCTTTCTTCACGCCAAACGCCATGGGGGAAACATGCTCCGGTTTATAACCGTCCACTACATGCATGCCTTTTAGTCCACCGGCTTTTTCCTGCGCTTTTAATATCGGATAGTCATTTAATCCGGCCGCCACGCGACCCAGTGACAAATCTCGCGTCATATCCGCAGGGCTGTCGTAGACCTTCACTTCTTTCGCAATACCGCTGGCCATCAGGCTTTGGGTATAATCGGTACCGGCCATGGTGCCTACCACTTCACCCTTAAGATCCTGCCAGGAGTTATACGCTTTTTTATTGTCATCCCGCACGATCAATCCCGCGCCAAAAGCCGTCACCGGTTGAGAGAACGTAATACGTTTCGCGCGCTCTTCAGTCGGTGTCATTCCCGCCACTATCATGTCAATCTTTCCGGCAATAACAGATTGTATCAGCGTGGAAAAAGGGATTGCGCTGTATTGGATGTCCAAATGCTCACGTTTAGCCACTTCTGCGGCCACATCCGGCATAAAACCCTCAATCTTGCCCGTTTGGGTATTGAGAAAGGTAGTGGGTGCACTCGATGGCGGTGAACCCGCGGTTAACACCGCTGCACTGGCATTGAAACTCAACGCAGCCGTAAGGCCGAGGATCATCAACGGGGAACGAATGGCAGACATGGCTCACTCCTGGGTGCAATGAAAGGGATAATGCTCTTTTTCACTATAATGAAAATTGCACACCTGCTGTCAACGATTTATTTAATGAAAATGCGCCAACTCACAAATTAACAATAAAGCCTTTGATTTCACTAAATATCACACCTATAGCTTGTTCGTATGAGCGTAATAAGTAAATGCTATCTCTGTCATGAGAGTAAAGATTGACAGCGATTTGCTATCAACGATATTCATTATAATGAATTTATCGCCTGATTTTAGGGTGACACTACAAGCCAGGAGAACAAAATGGACTGGAGCAGCATCCACCAGTATCTGCCCTTTTTATTGAAAGGGGCTGAAATGACGATCTATATCACCCTTTTGTCTCTGATAATCAGTACGCCATTGGGGTTGATTTTTGCCGCAGCCAAAATGTGTCCGTGGAAAATCATTTCATGGCCAATCGCCACCATCATTAATATCACGCGTGGTCTGCCGATGATTGTGGTGCTGTTTTATATCTACTTTGTCTTCCCGGATATTGGCATCACCCTCACCTCGTTTCAGGCCAGTGTCATTGGTATCGCCTTTTGCTTTTCCACTTACATCGCAGAAATATTTCGTTCCGGCATTGAATCGGTTGATCGCGGGCAGCTTGAAGCCGCGCGATCAATGGGCATGAGTTATGGCAAAGCCATGCGCCGCGTGGTGCTGCCTCAGGCTTTCCATGTTGCCTTACCCCCGTTCAGCAATACGCTCGTGATGATGCTCAAGGACTCTGCGCTTGCCTCGACCATTGCGGTGACGGAAATGACACGTCAGGGCCAGCTGATTGCTGCCTCAACCTTCGATAACACCACGGTGTACACGCTGGTGGCACTGCTGTATCTGGTGCTTTGCCTGCCGCTGCTGGCACTCACCAAGAAGCTGGAAAAACGTCAGATGAAAGGGGCTTAAGATGATTGAAATTCATGAGGTACACAAAAAATTCGGCCCCATTGAGGTGCTGAAAGGCGTGAGTTTCAAGGTCAGCGAAGGTGAAGTGGTTTGCCTGATTGGCCCTTCGGGTTCAGGTAAATCAACCATACTGCGCTGCATCAACGGCCTTGAAACCTATGAAGGCGGCGATATCACCGTACTGGGCCAGCGCGTCAACAACAAGCACAAGAGCATTAACGACCTGCGGCGTCAGATTGGCATGGTGTTTCAGCGTTTCAACCTTTTCCCGCATCGCAGCGTGCTGGAAAACGTGATGGAGGGTCCGATTCACGTCAACGGTGAATCTCGCAACGTGGCGGAAAAGCGCGCCAAAGACTTACTGGCAATGGTAGGTCTGGCTGAGAAAATCAACGCATGGCCAGCCCAGTTATCTGGCGGACAGCAACAGCGCGTGGCGATTGCCCGCACGCTGGCCCTTCAGCCCAAAGCGATCTTATTTGATGAGCCCACCTCCGCGCTTGATCCCGAATTAGTGGGTGAAGTGCTGCAGGTCATGCGCAATCTCGCCCGTGAAGGGATGACCATGATCGTGGTCACCCATGAGATGCAGTTCGCGCGTGAAGTGGCCGATCGCGTCTGCTTCCTGCACAGTGGACAGATTGTAGAACAAGGTCCCGCTGACAACCTGTTACTGCGGCCACAAGAAGCGCGCACGCAAGATTTCCTGCGCCGTGTTCTGGGTAACACCGTTGCGCAGCCCTGCTCATGCTGCCAAACGCTGAGTTAGGCGGCGCTCTCACCCCCTTTCAAAGTGCAGGCAGGCGTCGCCTGGAACCGGCTCAGATGACTGATCGGGGGTGAATGGACGCCGCCCCCCACTTGCAGCGTGAAGCATGGTGAGGAAACAAAAGTTTCTGCCAAAGCCGTGCGAATAATCATTCAAATATGTTATTCGCACGGCAATAAGTCCCCTCAGGTTTTACTGCAATCGCTTAATCTGTATTGAGTTTATTCTCCAATGCACTTTGCCATTGTGGTGAGTGCTATTTGTCACTGCTTACAGGAAAAAGAACTGATGAAAGTGCAAAAAATTGAACAGCCGGCGTTAATTGAAACAATGGAACCCTGGGGCAGCGTGGAAGGCTTACCGGGCAGCGGCACTATTGCGCTTTCCGGTATCCAGAAAGTGATTCCCGGCAAAGAAGATATCGATACGGGTATATTTGAATGCGCAGCAGGTTCCTATCGTCGCTCAGTGAAACAGGCTGAAATTATGCATTTTCTTAACGGCACAGGTTCATTTACTCCTGATGGCGAAGCAACCCTAAATTTTAAACCGGGTGATTCGTTTTTCTTCGAAGCCAATACTGAAGGAACCTGGGTAATTGAAAACACGATGCGTAAACTGTATGTGATTTTTGATGCCAGCTAGTTTATTTCCGCATTTATAAATGGCGCGTTAATTCGCGCCTTTTTTATATCCTTGCTGTGACATCCCGGTGCATATTTTTTCGCCTTGCACCAACAAAACTCAGATCTCCTGCTTATTACTGCCCAGAAACGTCAATTAAATCATGCATAAAAATAATGGCACGCGCCTTGCTATGAAATTGGTAGAGATGTTGGACCAATTAAGGCAGCGCTATGCAATCCCCTTTTGAGCTTCAACCGATAACCACACCGCGCAGTGACACGCTGATTCTTGATGCACTCACGCGTTTTATGGCGCAATCCGGCGCGCAGCCGGGGAGTCGCTTACCGCCTGAACGCGAACTGGCGGAGAAACTCGGGGTGAGCCGCAACACCGTGCGTGAGGCGTTAAAACGCTGGGAAGCACTGGGCATCATTCTGCGTAAGAAAGGCAGCGGCACGTTTTTGCAGGCAGATGTCGGCATCAACGACAGCTTCCTCTCGCTGCGATTCAAAAATGACTCCGCCAATATGCTGCACGCGCTGGAGGTCCGTCGCATTATCGAATCAGAATCCTGTGTGCTGGCTGCACAGCGTGCAAGCGCCGAAGACCTGCTGGAAATCGAACAGCGATTGATAGAAATGGAGCGCGTACATTTGGCGGTCGGCTCAGCCGGTGCCGAAGACTGGGCGTTTCACACCAGCATTTATCGCGCTTCCGGCAATCCTTTACTGCTGCAAATGCTCAACGGCATCTACGACAGCATGCACGCCTTTTTTGAATCGCCACCGGAGCAGGCACTGTTTGCCGACTCCTTCCCGTTACACCGCGATCTCTTCAATGCCATTTGCCAGCGGGATGGTGAAGCCGCGCGCGCCATTTGCCATCAAATTCTCGATATCACTGAACGCGACATGAAGGATGTCATCAATGCCATACGATAAACCGGTCTCGCAACAAACACTTTTGTCCCATGATTTACGCCATGAAAAAGGCGCGGTCACCCCGCCGATCTACCAATCGTCACTGTTCACCTTCAGCGATTACGACAGCATGATTGCCCGCTTCCGTGGCGAAAGCGATCAACCGCTCTATTCGCGCGTCGATAATCCCACAGTCCGAGCGCTGCAGGAGAAAGTTGCCGCACTGGAAGGGGGCGAGGCTTGCCTGGCGTTCGGCAGCGGCATGGCCGCCATCAGCAATGCCATTCTCAGCGTGCTGCAACCCGGCGCAAAAGTGGTGTGTGTTAATCACGTCTATCCCGATACGTATCGCTTCCTGCGTGGCTTCTGCCAGCGTTTTGGTATCACCACCGAGTTCGTCGATGGTGATGATGAAGAGGCAATTCGTGCCGCGCTGCCGGGTGCCAGCCTGCTCTACCTGGAAAGTCCGGTGAGTTGGGTGATGAGCGAGTTGGACCTGAATAAACTGGCCACGCTGGCGCGTGATGCTGGTGCGGTCACCATTATCGATAACAGCTGGGCGTCGCCGATTTTCCAGCAGCCGTTACTGTGTGGGATCGACATCGTGGTGCACTCGGCATCGAAATACATCAGCGGGCACAGTGATGTGGTGGCCGGCCTGGTCATTGCCAGTCTACAGCACATCGGCAATATCGCACGCCACATCAGCCCCTTCCTCGGCGGCAAGCTATCGGCGCATGAAGCCTCATTGCTGATCCGTGGTCTGCGCACGCTCCCCCTGCGCATGAAGCAGCATCACCAAAGCGGCATGGAACTGGCGCAAAAGTTGAGTGCCCATCCACAGATCACGGCGGTATGTCATCCCGGTTTGGCCCCTAAATCCTGGTCATCGCTGCGCGGCTACAGTGGCCTGTTTGCGTTTGAAGTGACCGAACAAATCGATATCCCCGCCTTCTGCAACGCCTTGCACTATTTCCATATGGGGGTGAGTTGGGGTGGATTCGAAAGTCTGGTGATGCCCGCCATCTCAGTCATCAATCAAGCCAGCGAATTTAACTCAGCCGTTGATTTCGGCGTCTCGCCACGTTTGATCCGCATCTCGATTGGGCTGGAAGAGACCGAAGACCTCTGGAACGACCTGCAACAGGCGCTGGCTACCGCAACCCGCGCATAATCACTCACTCCCAGGAGAAGCTGCAATGACGACTCGTTTTGCGATTAACGCACTGGTTTTAGCCATTGGATTGGGTTCAGCACTCAGCAGTATGGCGGCAAAATTAACCGTGGTGGAAGTGATTACCAGCCCGCCCCGCACTGAACTGCTGCAGAAGATGCTGACCGAATACAAAACCCAGCATCCCGGCACGGAAATTGAGCTGATCTCGCTGCCGTGGGGTCAGGCGTTTGAAAAATTAGGCACCATGTTGCAAAGCGGACAAGTGCCCGATGTGGTGGAAATGCCAGATACCTGGCAAGGGCTGTATGCCAGCAACAACATGCTGGAGGATCTGGAACCACGTCTCAAAAGTTGGGATGGCACCGGCCAGTTAACCGATAAAACGCTGGCGATGGCGCGTGCCGCCAATGGCAAAGCCACCATGATCCCTTACGGCTTCTACCTGCGCGCCCTGTTCTGGAATAAGAAACTCTTCCAGCAGGCCGGATTGAGCGAGCCGCCAAAAACCATGGATGAGTTTGCCAGCGATGCTAAACGCATCAGCCAGTTGGGTAACGGCATCAGCGGCTACTGTATGCGCGGCGGCGTCGGCGGCACCAACGCCTGGATGATGTTTATGGCGGCAATGAACGGCTCACCGGATTTCTTCGATAAATCCGGCAACAGTACTCTGACTCAGCCAGGGGCGATCAAAGGGGCGCAGTTGCTGGTCGACATGTACAAACAAGGCGGCGCGCCAAAAGACAGTGTGAACTGGGGCTTTAACGAAATCGTCTCCGGTTTCTATTCCGGCAAGTGCGCCATGCTCGATCAGGACCCCGATGCGCTGATTGCGATTAAAAACAGCATGGCCGCCGATGATTTTGCCGTTGCACCGATGCCTGTCGGACCGTCGGGTAAAGCTTTCCCTACCATTGGTTATACCGGCTGGGCGATGTTTAAACAGGGCAAACAAAAAGATCTCGCCTGGCCACTCATCACCTTCCTGAGTAATAAGACCAACAACCTCGCATGGGCAAAATTTGTTGGCACCCTGCCGATTTATAAAGGTGCCGAGCAGGATCCTTTCTATCAAACACCGCAGTTTGCCGGCTGGTTTAAAGAGTTAAACGATCCGAACTATGTGCCTTTGACCATGCCGACACACCTGAAAGGCTGGGGTTACTTTAACTCGGTGATTGTGAAAGAGAGCAGCCAGGAAACCCTGCTGGGTGAAAACGACACCGAAGACATGGTGAAAGACTGGGCTAAATATTTGACCAAAGAGCAGAAAAGCTGGCTCGCCACGCAGTAATCACCGATCGCGCGGAGAACAATGATGATGTTAGAAACCTCACTTGATGCCCGCTCACCGCGCCCGCGCTACACGCGCTGGATGCGGCTGGCTGAGCCGTGGTTTTATCTTTCGCCGGGACTGTTGCTGATCGCCTTGTTTATTTTTGTGCCGATGGCGATCGGCATTTCCTACGCGTTTCAGAGCATGAATCTGCTCAATCCGATGGATAGCGGGTGGGTGGGCTGGGAAAACTTTGCCGAAATGTTTGACGATCGGCGCTTTTTTAAAGCACTCGGTCACACGCTGAACTGGACGCTCAGCTCACTGCTGTTGCAGTTTTTCTTCGGTCTGGCGTTAGCGCTGCTGCTCAACCGCGAATTTCGTTTTCGTCGCTGGGTGCAGGCGCTGGTGTTTCTGCCCTGGGCGGTGCCCGCCTTTCTCTCCGGCCTGACCTGGTCCTGGCTGCTTAACCCGGTGGTTGGCCCGTTACCACAGTGGCTGAGCGATCTCGGGTTACTGAGCGAGCCATACAATATCTTGTCCGATCCTCAGTTGGCCATGTGGGGACCGATCATTGCTAACGTCTGGTTTGGTATTCCGTTTTTTGCCATTACCCTGCTGGCCGCTTTGCAATCCATCCCGAAAGATCTGTATGAAGCGGCTTCGATTGACGGTGCCAGCGGCTGGCAACAATTCTGTCGCGTCACGCTGCCCTTCCTGGCACCGATGATCGCCATCACCGTAATGCTACGTACCATCTGGATCGCCAACTTCGCCGATCTGATCGTGGTGATGACCGACGGTGGCCCCGCCGGATCCACCTCGATTCTCTCCAGCTACATCTTCACCACCGCCTATCGCAAACTCGATTTTGGCTATGCCTCGGCAATGGCGGTATTTCTGTTACTGCTGATGACCTGCTACGCGCTGGTTCTGCTGCGCATTCGTCATCAACTGTTGAAATAAGGAGGCGAAATGAAACTGTTACCCATGATTGGCCATCGCCTGAGTATTGGCGTCTATCTGCTGTTTGCCCTGTTTCCGCTCTACTGGATCATTAAGATTTCAGTCACGCCGGATCAATTGCTGTTCAGTCAGGGCGTCACGCTGTTGCCGGGCGGCTTCACCTTAGGCCACTTCCAAAAAGTGCTGACCGACAGTGATTTCCCCACCTTCTTCAGTAATAGCCTGATTGTCTCGTTCAGCACCGCATTCCTGACCACGCTGATTGCTGCCGGTGCCGGTTATGCGTTCTCGCGTTTCCATTTTCGCGGCAAGATGGTGATGGCGGCGCTGCTGTTGTTCACACAGATGTTCCCCTTGGTGATGATCATCGCCCCGATTTATCGCGTGATGGCCCCGCTCGGCCTGACCAACAGTCTTCTGGGTCTGGTGCTGATTTACACCGCCTTTAACGTCCCGTTTGCCACCTTTTTGATGCAGTCATTCTTTGATGCCATTCCCAAAGATCTGGAAGAGTCTGCGATGCTGGAGGGCTGCACACGTTTTCAGGCGCTGTATCGGGTACTGGTTCCGCTGACGTTACCGGGAATGGCGGCAACGCTCGGCTTCGTGTTTACCGCGGCATGGAGCGAACTGCTGTTCTCGCTGATGCTGATCAACAAAAACGAAGTGATGACCTTCCCGGTGGGTTTACTCAGCTTCGTCTCCAAATTTGCCGTTTCATGGGGTGAAATGATGGCAGCCGCCGTAATGGCGCTGATTCCTGCCTGTCTGTTCTTCGCCTTTATTCAACGATATCTGGTTCAGGGTCTGACCGCTGGCGCGGTTAAGGGGTAAACATGGCAGAAATTACACTGGCGCAGATCGACAAACGCTACGGCAATGTTGAAGTCCTGCGCGATATCAACCTCACGATTAACGATGGTGAGTTCGTGGTGTTGGTCGGGCCGTCCGGCTGTGGCAAATCCACCTTACTACGCACCATTGCGGGTCTGGAACTGGCGAGTAGCGGCGATCTCCGCATCGGAAAACGACTGATGAATGATGTCGCCCCGAAAGATCGTGATATCTCAATGGTGTTTCAGAGTTATGCTCTCTACCCGCACCTGACGGTGGCACGCAACATGGGCTTTAGCCTCGAAATCCAGAAACGTCCGCGTGCGGAGATTGAGGAGAAAGTGAAGCGAGCGGCGGATATCCTTAATCTTTCACATCTTCTGGATCGTCGTCCTAAAGAACTGTCCGGCGGCCAGCGCCAGCGTGTGGCGATGGGACGCGCGATCGTGCGCCAGCCGCAGGTCTTTCTGTTTGATGAACCGCTCTCCAATCTGGATGCACAACTGCGCGGCAAGATGCGCGTCGAGATTAAACGCCTGCATCAGCAGATGAACAACACTATCGTGTATGTCACGCATGATCAGGTTGAGGCGATGACGCTGGCCGACCGGATTGTGGTGCTGAACCACGGAGTTATCCAACAAGTCGGCACACCACTGGAACTGTATGACACGCCAGCCAACAAGTTTGTCGCCAGCTTTATCGGATCACCGTCGATGAACTTTATCAACGGCGTTGTCACCCCGAATGGCGTGCGCATCGGCGACAGCGCGCTACTGCCGGCAAACCCGGCATGGGCCAATCAGCCTGAAGGTCGCGAAGTCATTTATGGCATCAGACCTGAAAACATCGCACTGGCTTCAGCAGGTTCTCCACACGCGCTGCCACTGGAGGTTTCTCTCGTCGAACCCACCGGTTTATCCGAGCTCATCCACGGCAACTTATTCGGGCATGAGGTGATGCTGTTTACCACCCAACGTTCCGGTGCCGCAGCAGGCGATATGATTGCCGTTGAAGTGGATTATGCGCGTGCGATGCTGTTCGATGCCGCGTCACAAAAGCGTTTGTAACCGCCGCCGTGTTGCTTTAGCGGCAATGCGGCGTTGCCAGGATACCTTTACCCGGCAACGCGCACGAGTGATAGCCTTGAAGCGAGAACATTCGCGAACGAAACAGGGTTAAGGAGCGTTATGAGCATTATCAATCCCGCCGGTTTGAAGGCGCGCAGCTATTACAATCACGTCAAAATTCGTCCCGGAACGCCGGTATTCCCTACCGGGCAAGTTGCGTGGGATGAAGAAGGAAACGTGGTCGGCGTTGGGGATATGCAGCAGCAGGTCGAGCAGGTATATGCCAATATCGATCGCCTCCTGGAGGGGTTGGGGGCACAGCGTGACTGGATTGTACGTACCACCACTTATGTTACCGACCTGGCGCTGGTGCCGCATATTCATCCGGTACGCCAGCGCTTCTTTGAAGGACTTGAGTTACCTGCCAGCACGCTGTTTCAGATCTCTGCGCTCGCCGAACCGGAATTGCTGTTGGAAATTGATGTGGTAATTATGTTGCCCTGAACATAACGGGAGGCACTTGCCCTCCCGTTCTTTAAGTTACAGCGCTGAGAGTTGATGGAACCCCCGGTCGTGATACAACAGCGGTTGCCCATCACTATTGGGGTGTGACACGTGGGTCACCTCGCCAAGAAATATCGCATGCGTATGCCAGTCAACGGTATTAACTAATTTGCAGCTAAACGCCACCAGCGCATCCGCCGCCACTGGCGAACCTTCAGCATCCTGATGCCATTCACCTGTTGCAAAACGTTCCGCACGACGCGCTGCGGTACTGAAAATATCCACTAATCCCAGCGCATCAGCCGCCAATACGTTGACGCAAAAATGGCCGCTACGCTGAATCAGTTCAAACATCGAAGCATTGCGATTGACACACACCAACAGCGTGGGGGGTTCAGCGCTGACCGACGTCACCGCCGTGGCGATCATCCCGCCCGGCTGTTGTTGATCAGCGCTGGTAATCAGGCAGACGCCCGCCGCCAGTTGGCGCATACCGCCGCGATAG
>NZ_CAJCKS010000111.1:0-16492 GCF_903970985.1 Pantoea sp. ME81
TTTTTCAAACAGAAGACGGCATACGAGATTTCTGAATGTGACTGGAGTTCAGACGTGTACTCTTCCGATCACTGAACTTCGCCAATGGCGGAACCGCTGCGGCGAATCAGCTCAATCAAATTGCCCTCGCCAATCTGCGCATGGTAAAGGTCGAGATTCATCTTTAGCGCCGGGCTGTTGACCGCTTCCACCAGCGCCAGGGTATCGGCAGCCAGCGCAAACGGGGTTCCAGGATGATCGACCGGCAGGTTGAGGTTTTCGAGGGTGAACACGCGCCCGGCGCGCTCGCCCAGTTGCGCCACTTTGCGCAAGGTATCGACCGCTTTCAGCCACATCGCACCGGTCACCACTTCCACGGGTTTAACCGGCAAGCCTTTGTCATCCAGCCCGGTGCCGTGCAAATTTAATCCAGGGCAGTTAAGCCGTTTAGCCACCGCCAGCGAGGCTTCGGCACTCTGCAAGAGCTGCTGGATCTCGTCATCATCGGTGAGATTGCCAGTGAGGTAGCCGGTCATGGAGGTGAATCGCGCACCGGTTGCGACCAGCGCATCAATGTCTTTATTGGCCCATCCCCAGATTTCAACGCCAAACCCCAGCGCGTGAATGCGTTTCACACGCTCAACAAATGGCAGATCGAGGAACACCATTTCGGCACAAACCGAGAGTTGATAAGCAGCCATTAGCGCGCTCCTACTTTGACAGGCAGGTTGTGGGTGACCGATTCAATACAGGCCAGCGCAATCTCCAGCGCATTGCGCGCGTCTTCGCCGGTGGCACGCGGTGTTTCACCAGTGCGGATACAGCGGGCAAATTCGATCATCTCCGCCACATAGGCTTCGCGCAGCAGATCCGAATCCATGCGCGAGGTCTCCATGCTGATGCCGCTGGCGCTGTAGCGCACACAGTTAGAAGAGGTGATATGGCCCGCCTGCAACATCCCCTTACTGCCAAACACTTCGCCGCGCACGTCGTAGCCGTACACTGCCTGGAAGTTGGCCTCTGCGATGGCAATCGCTCCGTTATCAAAACGAATGGTCACCACCGAAGTATCCAGTAAGCCTTTATCTTTGAAGTCCGGCCGCACCAGCGCATCGGCGATGGCATACACTTCCACCGGCTTCGCCCCATGATTGAAATGCAGCAGGGTGTCGAAATCATGGATCAGCGTTTCGAGATAAATGGTCCACTGCGGGATGCGCGACGGATCGTGCAGCGCCGGATCGCGCGTCACAGAACGGCTCAACTGCGTAATACCGTTCTCGCCTGCCTTCACTGCCGCAATCGCCGCCGCAAAACCCGTATCGAAACGGCGATTAAAGCCCACCTGCAACACTACGCCTGCGCTTTTGGCGGCGGCAATGGCGCGGTCAGCTTCCTCCAGCGTGACCGCCATTGGCTTCTCACAAAATACGTGCTTACCGGCATTCGCAGCGGCAATCACCCACTCGGCATGGGTGCGAGCGGGCGCCGCAATGGCAATCGCATCAATTTCAGGATCGAGTAGCAGCGCATGCAAATCGCTATAGGCTTTCGCGACACCCAGCTTGCTGGCGAGCTTTTCCGCTGCACCGGGCTGCGGATCGGCGACGGCTGCCAGCGTGGCGCCGGGGACGCGATATGCCAGATTCTCGGCGTGGAAGCTGCCCATTCGCCCTGCGCCAATCAGACCAACACGTACCGGTTGAAGATGAAATGTCATAAATCATTCCTTACTGTTTTGGATATGTCCGTTCGGGACAGGTGAGATAGGCATTTCATTGCAATCCAGATGCCAACTAAAAAGGGGCAATTTATGTGAGGAACCACACAGCGTTGCGCTTTGAATTGGTCATAAACTTTACATGTCAACTTCACATGTCAATAAAATGGACATTCCAGATTGACCAGGAGCCTCTGATGCGCGCCAGCGAACGTTTGCCGTTTAAAGATGAAAGCGACCCGATTTTCAGCCTGCCGGAAGGGGCTGAAGCGGGCGAATGGGATACCTTGCTGTGGCAGGGCTGGCACAGCTTTGTCCGGGGGGAACAACCGGGCTGGATGCGACGCAGTATTTTGCAGTCATGGCAGCGATCGCAGCAGCGCGCCATCGATCCACACACCTTCATCTACACTTCGCCTCCTGCGGATGAGCTGAAGGCCATCCTGGCGCACAATGCCGAGCTGATTGTGGTGGCGCGTAACGTGATGGAAAACCTGCTGGCCTATAACCCGGACGGCCATATCAACCTCACGGATGCACAGGGTGTCACGCTGCATTTTTGCGGCGCTGATTTGACGCCGATTGGTAGCATCCTGAGCGAAGAGGTGCTCGGCACCAACTGCACGGCACGTTGCCTGATTGAGCAACGGCTGGTGTATGTGTTGAGCGGTGAAAACTGGAAGATCGATCTGCGTAAGCGCCACTACCAGTGCGCAGCCGCGCCGATTCGAGATGCCAGCGGCCAACTGCTCGGCGTGCTCACACTCACCGCCACACCGGATAACTTTAATGCGCACACGCTGGGCACGGTACAGGCCGCTGCTGAAGCGGTGGGACAACAATTAATGTTGCGCAGTTTGCTGGCAGAACAACAGTCGATCCTGGAAACCCTGAATGAGGGCGTGATCGTCTGCGATCGCCACGGACGGATCAAAACGTTAAACCGCTATGCGCGGCAGATCTTTAGTGGTCTCGATCCTCAAGCCGGGCCGATTGATGTGTTACTGCAACCCCAGGGAGGATCGCTGCTGACCATGCCATTCTGTAATGACCGTGAGTTGCAGTTTATCCCGGACGGCGTGCAGCCCCTCTCCTGTCTGATTTCATTGATGCCGGCACCCGATGGTGGACGTGTGCTGTCTCTGCGCGAGAACCAGCGCATCCGGGCGATTACGCGGCAGGTAATGGGCGTCAGCGCCAGTTATACCTTTGAGATGATCCGCGGCCACGCTCCGCGCGTGCAGCAAGCCATTCAGAAGGCACGCGCCAGCAGCCGTACCGATAGCACCGTGCTGTTAAGCGGTGAAAGCGGCACCGGCAAGGAGCTGTTCGCGCAGGCGATCCATAACGCCAGCCCACGACATCAGGAACCCTTTATCGCCCTCAACTGCGGCGCCCTGCCGCGTGACCTGGTGCAGAGCGAACTGTTTGGTTATGTCGATGGCGCATTCACCGGTTCCCGGCGCGGCGGCTCCGCGGGAAAATTCGAGCTGGCGGATGGCGGCACGCTGTTTCTGGATGAAATTGGCGAAATGCCGCTGGAGGCGCAAACCAGCCTGCTGCGCGTATTACAAGAGAGTGAAGTGGTGCGTATTGGCGCCGCGCATCCGCTTAAGGTCAATGTGCGCATCATTGCCGCCACCCACTGTAATCTGCTGGATGCGGTGGAAAAAGGCGCCTTTCGCCGCGACCTGTATTACCGTCTTAACGTGATTTCATTAGCCATTCCGCCGTTGCGAGAACGTCAGGAAGATATTCCAGGTCTGGTGAATACGTTTATTCAGGCGCTCTGTACCCGCTTGAAACGTATCGCGCCGCAGGTGTCGTCTGAAGCCATGCACTGCTTGCAGACGTGGCACTGGCCGGGCAACGTGCGTGAACTGGAGAACCTGGTCGAACGCATGGTGAATTTGTGTGAAGGGCTGGAGATTGGCAAGCCGGATTTGCCGGAAGAGATGACGCAGCGCGTCTCGCCGCCACAATCCAGCGTTTTAACATCATTGCAGGAGAATGAGCGCCAGCATGTATTGCAGGTGGTGAGCGAGCAAAAAGGCAACCTGCGCCAGTCAGCACAGCAACTGGGGATTTCACGTACCGCGCTGTATAACAAACTGAATATCTGGCAGGTGGATGTCACGGCATTGCGAGGGAGATAGGTTAAAAAGGGTTCATGTGCTTCCTTTAGCCCACCCGCTCTCGTACCAACACTCCCTGAACCCCGGACGGGATTCAGGGAAGACGGATGAGGGGGAGTATATTGACCGCCATCTACAATGACGCTCTACCGTAAATCATTCACTCTTGCCCGGTGATTGCATCAGCTGCGGATAACAACACGAATCGCTCTTTACAACGACGCTCCACCGCAGATAACCAATTCCTGCCCGGTTATTGCATCAGCAGCGGGGGACAGCACAAAACCCGCCAGCGCCGCCACTTCCTCCGGCTTGATGTAGCGCCCAATGGGCGGCAGCTTGGGTGGTGAACTGGCACGGCCAGGTTGCAGCAACATGGGCGTTTCAGTGGCACCGGGCGCGATCACATTCACGGTGATCCCCTGCGGCGCTAATTCAGCCGCCCAGCTGCGCGCCATCCCAACCATTGCCGCTTTGGTGCTGACATACTGGCTGCGATGAGCGGCGCCGCGTGAAGTGCGACTGCCGATCAGCAAAATACGATCGCCCTGCGTCATCTGCGGCTGCAACGCGTTCGCCATGATCTGCGCCACCTGCACATGCAGATACCACAGGCGCGCGCTCTGCTCCTCATCGAGATCGCCGAGCGGCGCTGCCGCCATCATGCCTGCGGCATGCACCAGCGCATCCACCTTTGGCAAAGCGGCCAGCGCCTGCTTCAGCAAACTGGCATCGAACAGATCCACGCTCACCGAGGTAAAGCCCGGATGATCTTTCTTGACCAGTGTGCGACTGAACCCCGTCACCTGCCAGCCCTGCGCCAGCAGATGATCGGCAATCGCCGCGCCAATACCTGAACTGACACCCGTCACCAGCGCGTGTCGACTCATTTTTCGCCCCTCACCCACGCTTCGTTAACGCGGACGTACTTAATCGCCTGACGGAAATAGGTGTAGGCGATATGCAGTGCGCCGTCCTCACTCTGCTTGATGCTGGGATAGGAGAACTCACGGTTGAGCTTCTGCTGCGAATTGTTGGTCATGCAGTAGCCGTCGCCTTCATCGAGATGACGCTGCCACGGCCAGCTTTGGCCGCCGTCTGGGGAAATGGCCAGCGTCATCGGTGCGCGCGGTGCGCCCCAAAATGCGGTGCGTCCGCTATGCACCACCGGTTCAGCGGCCACCGCCAAATCGTCATCCTCATCTTCGATTTCGTCATACAGTGACAGGCGACGCTCGCTGGCATCTTTGGCGCTCATGGCGTTGAACACCAGCGCCAGATGGCCGTTGTTCAGCGTGGTCACCTGAATTGAGGAGTTGTTGTTGGGCAGTTCCGTCGCCACCGGCGCACTCCAGCTTTCACCACCGTCAACAGAACGACTTTGGTAGATAAAGTCTGCCCAACGACTGCGATACAGCGCCAGTAAACTGCCATCCTGCAATAAAGTAATGTTCATGTGCACGCAGCCGAGGCTATCCGGCACCGCCACATCGCGCCAGCTTTTGCCTTTATCGCTGGAGATTTTTACCGCGCTAATGTCGTCATTACCGACCCATTTTACGCCCGGCTGAGTGCGGCAATAGAACACCGGCAACAGCCAGTTGCCATTCGGTAACACCGTAATCGGCTGGCGAATAAAGGTGCCGGGCTGATCGAGCAGCGTGTCGATGGCGCTCCAGCTGCGGCCAAAATCGCGTGACTGGCGATAGCGCACAATCGCCGTGTCCTGATTACCGGACTTCTGCGCTGTCCATAACAGCCACAATATCTGGTCAGGATCGAGGAACAGCACCGGATTCTGCTCAGAGCGCGTCGAATCATCAGAAAGTTTCTGCGCCTCACTCCACTGGCTGCCACCTTGTTCCAGGCGCGAGCACCACACGGAGATATCGGCAATCCCTTCCTGCGTGCCACCAAACCAGACACACAGCAGGTCGCCGTTGGGCAGCGGCAGCAGATTAGCGGCATGATTCTGCGGACAGACCGAAGGCAGCATCGCCGTGAGCTGCTGCGCATCCCGCGCGTGCGGATGAAGGTTACCGTTACGTTCGACGGTAATCGTTGAATCGGTCATATCAGGCTCCACTGTTTTGCATTGAAGATTTTGGTGCTTTTTTGTCGTGCGTTTGTGCCGAAGGGATCAGGCGATCAATCACCATGATCACTGCAGGCGTAATCAACGCCACGTACATATTGTTGATGCCGAACGGATCGCCGAGCAGATACCAGACGGTGGTGACCACGCAGGCCCCGATCAGACCGGCATTCGCCCCGCGGGTACTCTTATAGAACGGCAGGTAGAAGGCAATAATCGCCACCACCGAGATCGACAGACGAATCGCGCGGGTGAAGAAGGAGAGCTTCAGCACCTCGGGGACGAACAGCACCAGGATTAACGGCAGGAAACCAATCAGCAGCGACAGCCAGCGCGTCATACGGAATTCACGTTCTGGCGTTGGGTTGCGATACGGTACATAGAAATCTTTAACCACCAGCGAGGCAATCGCCAGCGCCACGGTACTGACACTGACGAAGATGGAGGCCACCAGCGAGGTGGTCACAATCCCGGCCAGCCATGGGCTCATATCCTGCAGGAACACCGGTAGTGCATACAGGCTTTTGATATCCGGATGCAGGTACTTCGCCGCCACGCCAATCAACGCAATGGCAATCGCAATCGGCATGCAAAAGAAGAAGGCAACCCAGGTTGCACGCTTAGCGGATGCGGCACTTTTGGTGGAAGCGATGGCCTGAATCACAAACTGGGTGCAGAAAATCGAACCGATGGTGCCAATCATCCAGGCAAATATGGTGCTGGCCCCAATATTGCCGTCCCACGTCCAGTAGAAATGCGGCATCTCTTTGATCATCGGGCTAACGCCGCCGGTCATATGCAGTGCGACGCCGAGAATGATCAGGATACCGATATATTTCAGTCCGCTGTGCAGCAGCGTGACCCAGGCAATGCCCTTCATGCCACCGAACATAAAGTAGAAGGTACTGACGATTGCGGTGATCACGGCCGCCGTGGTGAGATCGAGGTTCAACACGGTCGAGATCGCCGCTGCGCCGCTCACATAGTTCCCCACGTTCACCAGAAGCAGCGCATAGATCATGATGAGGGAAATGATGTTCTTGGTTGAGTTGCCGTAACGTTCAGCAATCGCACCCGAAATGGTGATTTTTCCGGTGTTATAAATACGCTTAACCAGCAGGAATCCAAACAGCGGGAAGCCAATCGCGGCACCAATCACCGACCATGAGGCGGCAAAACCATCTTCAAACGCCGCCTGGGCGGTACCAATGGTCGATTTTGCGCCAATGTACTCAGACATTAACATCACACCCACAACAAAAGCCGGCATCACGTTGGATCCCGCCATAAAGTCGCCGCTGTTTTTACTGCGCAGGCGCCAGGTCAGCCAGGTGGTAAACAGAATATACGCGATGACGATCCCGACAATAATCATCATCCCTTCTGCAGAAAACTGTTTCATTTTAGCCTCATTGATAACGTAGGGTCGTGGCCTGCGCTGGGCTTCACGCTTGCCGTTAATGAGGTTGCCTGTTTTGTTATTTTAGTGTCTGTGCACAAAGGCAACCCTGTTTATGCTCATTGATTTATTTCACTCACATGAGAATGAATTCACGCATAAGCAGGGCAATTTATAGGCTAAATAGCCAATGATTTGTTTGATCATGCTCACAAACAGTCAATGATGATTATAAATAATCAAATATTATTTAATAGTTACAAGGCGGACTGCAAAAAATCCACAAAGGCGCTAATGCGGGCGGGTAACTGACGCTGTGGCCGCCATACGGCAAAAATATCCCCGTCCGCGCTGCTCCACGCGGGCAGCACATGCAGCAGATCGCCGCGTTCAATCATGTGCTGGGCATCCCACCAGGAACGCAGCAAAATGCCGTGCCCATCCATCGCTAACTGCATCGCCACTTCGCCATCGTTGGTGATCAGGCTGCCCTGCACTTTTTGCGTCACCTGCTGCTGGCCATCACTCAATCGCCACAATGCGAAATCGCTCTCGTACTGGCGTAGCAAAATACAGTTGTGCTGCGCCAGCGCCGCAATACTGTCAGGCAGGCCGTGACGTTGCGCATAAATCGGGGCGCAGCATAGCACGCGTGGATTGGTGCGTAGCTTGCGCGCGATGAGTCGCGCATCGGGCGGTTCGCCAATACGGATATCAATGTCGATGTGCGAATCGATGAAATTCAATGGCTGGCTGCTGAGTTGTAATGATAACGAGACTTCAGGATGCAGCGCAGCAAAGCGCGACACGCAAGGGGCAACATGGCGCCGTCCAAATCCAAACGAGGCGTTGATGTTCAGGCTGCCACGCAGCACTGCCGCCTGGCTGCTCACCGACTCCTCCAGCTCCGCCAGTTGATCGAGCAACGGGCGAGCCCCTTCCAGATAGCGCTTCCCCTCGGCGGTGAGTTCCAGCCGCCGCGTGGTGCGTTTAAGCAGTTGCACCCCCAGACGCTGTTCAAGGTGGCTGAGACGCTTGCTGACGGCGGGCAGCGACAACCCCAGTTCACGCGCCGCAGCGGTTAAACTCTCCAGCGCGGCGACGCGCACAAAGAAGGCCAGATCGTCGGTGGAGGTACGCGATTCTCTACTTTTATTCAACATTGGCTTGCCGCTCAGGCTAATTATTTCCCGGTGATGCATGGTTATACTGCGTTCAGAACATCAACAGCAACCTGCGAGAACCCTATGAGCGGCAAAACCTACAAAATCGCCGTCATCCCTGGCGATGGCATTGGCAAAGAAGTGATGCCAGAAGGCATCCGTGTGATGGATGCAGTGGCAAAGAAATTCGATATTTCTCTGGAGTGGCAATGGTTTGACTTTGCCAGCGCCGAGTACTGGCAGCAGCATGGCAAGATGTTGCCGGATGACTGGTTCGCCACTCTGAGCCAGTTTGATGCCATCTATTTTGGCGCGGTGGGCTGGCCAGATGTGGTACCGGATCACGTGTCGCTGTGGGGATCGCTGCTGCAGTTCCGCCGCGAATTTGATCAATACGTCAACCTGCGTCCGGTTCGCCTGATGCCGGGCGTCAAAGCGCCGCTGGCCAATCGTCAGCCCGGCGATATCGATTTCTACGTGGTGCGTGAAAACACCGAGGGCGAGTATTCGTCGGTCGGCGGCACCATGTTCCCTGGCACCGACCGCGAAGTGGTGATTCAGGAGACGGTGATGACGCGTACGGGCGTCGATCGCATCCTGAAGTTTGCCTATGAGTTAGCGCAGAAGCGTCCGAAAAAACACCTGACCTCTGCCACCAAATCCAACGGCATTGCCATCACCATGCCATATTGGGACAGCCGCGTCGAAGCCATGGCACCGAGCTATCCGGAAGTGAAAGTCGATAAGTATCATATCGATATTCTGACCGCGAACTTCGTGCTGCATCCGGATTGGTTTGATGTGGTAGTGGCCAGCAACCTGTTTGGCGACATTCTGTCGGATCTCGGCCCGGCCTGTACCGGCACCATCGGTATTGCGCCCTCCGCGAACATCAACCCGGAAGGGAAATTCCCGAGCCTGTTTGAGCCGGTGCATGGTTCAGCGCCGGATATCGCGGGCAAAGGCGTGGCAAACCCGATTGGACAGATCTGGTGTGGTGCGATGATGCTGGAGCACCTCGGTTACGCCGAAGCGGGTGCCGCCGTGCTGGATGCGATTGAGCGTACCCTGGCTGCCGGTACTAGCCTGACACGCGACCTCGGCGGCATCGCCTCAACGGAAGAGTTGGGTGCGGCGATCGCGGCTGCGCTGTAAATAGGCTTAACGGATGCGCCCGCTATCAACTCGGGCGCCCCCCTACTTCACCGCCCCTTCCGTCACTCCGCTGATAAACTTGCGCTGAAACACCAGGAACACCGCTACCAGCGGCATGATCACAATCATCGCGCCCGCCATTAGCACTGGAATATCAATGGTGTTTTTGTTCTGGAAGAACATCATGCCGATTGGCAAAGTGCGCAGTTCATCCTTGTTCACCAGAATCAGAGGAATCAGGAACTCATTCCACGTCCAGATAAACAGCAGCAGCGCCAGCGTTGATAGCGTGGGCCAGATGGCGGGCACCAGAATGCCCCACAGGATTTTGCGCCGGGATGCACCATCCATCACTGACGCTTCAACCAGTTCACGTGGCACCTGCTGCAGTGCTGTGGCAATCATCAGCGTGGTGAACGGCAGTGATAAGGCAATTTGTGGCAGGATTAGCGCCAGATAAGTGTTCGTCAGCCCCATCCAGCGCAGTTCGTGATAAAGCGGGATAATGAAAGCCTCACTCGGCAGCACCATACCCAGGCCCAGCATCGCCGCTATTACTTTCTTACCGGGGATTTTCAGCCAGGCAAAACCAAATCCCGCCAGAATCCCTAACAAAATGCTGCTGATCACCACCGGAATCACCACCAGCACCGAGTTCATAAAGTAGACGTTGAAGTGCCCCTGCTGCCAGGCCGTCACGTAATTTTTAAAGTTCAGCGATGAAGGTAGCGTGAACACGCCCTGAAACAGCTCCATCTGGGTTTTGAACGAAGTCATCAGCGCCATTAAAAACGGCAGGATGGTCATCAGCGCGACAATCCAAATCAGTGCGCGTGAGACAACAGGCGTACCGCGCATCAGTGACGCTCCCGAATAGCAAAATGAATACAGGCGTTGATCATCAGCACAATCAACATACTGAACACGGCGACCGCAGACGCGTAGCCAAAGTAATGCAGATCAAAGCCCTGCTTATACATAAAGATGTTGGTCACCATGGTCGAGGTGCCCGGCCCGCCTTGCGTCATCACATACACCAGATCAAAGGCCTTCAGGCTGGCAATCACCGTCAGCAGCAGCGCAATGCGCAGTTCCGGGCGCAGTGAGGGCAGCGTGATACGCATAAACTTCTGACGCCGTGAAGAACCATCCAAATCGGCGGCTTCTAACAGCGAAGGATCCATACGCTGTAATCCAGCCATAAACAGCACCAGACAGAATCCAAAGAAATACCAGGTGGCGACAAAACCCACGGCCGGTAACGCCCAGGTGAAATCCCCCAGCCACGACAGAGCCAGCTGCGGCAAGCCAATCGCGCGCAGGAACTGAT
This sequence comes from Pantoea sp. ME81, assembly GCF_903970985.1. Classification (NCBI taxonomy): domain Bacteria; kingdom Pseudomonadati; phylum Pseudomonadota; class Gammaproteobacteria; order Enterobacterales; family Erwiniaceae; genus Pantoea; species Pantoea sp. ME81. The sequence goes on from NZ_CAJCKS010000111.1 coordinate 10,977, forward strand.
CGATAGGACCAAACGCCGGGTTATACAGCCAACGCCACACCACGCCCAATACCGCCATCGGCATGATATAAGGCAGGAAAAACAGAATACGCAATACGCTGCGCTCTTTGCCGTTGCGCGTTTCATACAGGAAGCTGCACAACAGCAGACCGACGCCAATCGGCAGCAAGGTGTAAAACAACATCAGCAGCGCGTTGTTGCCGAGCGCCACCCAGAAGACCGGATCCTGGAACATGCGCACGTAGTTGCTGATACCGGTGAAAATCGGCAAGGAGGTGCCATCCCACTCGGTGAAACTGATGCCGAGCGAGGCCAGCAGCGGCAGGAGTAAAAACACCGCATAGACCAGTACGGCAGGCAGAAGATAGAGCGCATTGCGCCAGGCAGATTTGTTCAGCATAACCTTACTCGCTTGCAGGCTAATTCACGGCCCGGCATTGCTGTCGGGCCGGACGTCATCAGTGCTTCAGGGTTTTCAGGTAACGTTGATAGTTGTTGTCGAAATTGGTGACCATCTGCTCCGGCGTCTGTCTTCCGGCCAGTAACAGCTGCACGTTCTGATTCAGCTCGGCGTTCATGGTCGGCGTGGCCCAATCCAGATAATGGCCGAGGCCATCATGCTCGTTGAGGGTCACCCAAACCTGATATGTCTCTGCCAGCAACGGGTTATCCGCCGGGATTTGTGCATTCTTGCTGGTGCCTGCCGGCAGGAAGCCCACTTTCAACCAGCGGTTAGCCATCTCATCGGAAACGATGTAATCGATGAATTTGGCCGCCGCATCCTGCTGCTCTTTGGTTTTCGCGGTGTTGGTGATCGAGAACGCCAGATCGGTACCGCCCACCATTAGCGCATGCTGTACCCCCTCACCCATCGGCATCGCCGCGAAGTGCACATCTTTATTGTCTTTGAACTGACCGAGATACCAGGTGCCACTCACCAGGAACGCGGCCTGACCATTCTGGAACAGCGTGGCCGCATCATCATGACCAATGCCTTCAAAGCCGGGGAAGAAGTAGCCTTTGTCTTTCCAGCTTTTCATCATGCTCGCCGCTTTCACCAGCTTGTCGTCTTTGAAGGTGCCGCCGACGTCGTAAATCAGATCGTCGAGGGCCTTGCGATCTTTACTCTCAATCTGTGCTTCCCATACGGTACTCAGCAGCTGCTGGCCCATATTGCCATCCAGCAGGCCGAGCATCATCGGCGGCGTACCCGCGGCTTTCAGTTTCTCCATTGCCGCTTCGAGTTCAGGCAGGGTTTTCGGTACCGCAACACCCGCTTTGTCCAGCAGCGCCTTGTTGTAATACAGACCCACCATTTCACCGAGACTCGCCACGCCATACAGTTTGCCGCTACCAAAGTCTTGCTTATCAGACCAGCGGTTACGCTTGAGGATCGAATCCGGGAAGCGCGTGGTCCAGCCGTAAGTTTTGGCATAATCGTCCAGCGGCCACAGCAGTTTGTCTTTCACCAGCGAACCCATATCGCCACCGCCCTGATTGACCTGCGCGATTTGCGGGCCATCACCGGCAGTCAGCGCCAGCTTCAGTGGAATGCGTGTGTCTTCAAAAGAGTGAACCGAGCGCTGGATGGTAATGCCCGGATTCTTCTGCTGGAACGCTTTCACCGCTTCATCCACGGCTTCGGTTTGCTGCGGATAGTTATAAATATCCCATTCGTTCAGCGTGACCGCTTGTGCCGTCGCCAGGGTCGCACCGAGCAAAATCCCGGCTGAAACCAGACGCGACACACTGCGCAGTGAGCTTTTCATACGGGACGGACGTTTGGTTGAATCACACATCATGCTCGGTTTCTCCAACAGATGACTGGCATCCCTTCATCGCGACACCTGCATGTCCTGGCAGGTTGATTCAGCAGCAGTAATAACGACGTTAATTCATACTTACTTTATGAACAAAAGAAAGTCAAACACCCTCACTGCGGAATTTTTGCTCTGTGATACAGTGCAAACTGTGAGAAGAAAAGCGGGCTATGCAGTAGAGAATTCTGCATGACAGCCGCTGAAGCGCACACCATAAGAAGACATGGCCCTGCCGACAGCACAAATCACTCACGCCGTTCAGCCGCATTAACCCACTGACAGACCATATGAAAATTCTATACTTATTGAGAGAGGTGAGAGGCCTTTGCGGCAAAATCATCCCAGAACACAGGCACCACAGGCTCTGCGCCGCTTCACGTGGCCGTTCACGCCACCGTCCGCCCTCAGGATTTACCTCGATGTTGTGCGGTAGCGCAATTATTACACCTTGAAAACTAAGTCAGCTTTATTTACCGTAAAATCTGTTTATCTCATGACCACAGAGGCACCACCATGACGGCTAAAGGTGTTATTCGCCGCGCCAGCGAGAGCGATTTTCCTGCCCTGTCGCGCATCTGCTTAGAAACGGCCAATGCGGGCACTGACGCCACCGCGCTCTATTCCGACCCGGCACTGCCCGGCCTGCGCTTTGTCATTCCCTACGCGCGCTTTGCGCCGGACTTTGCTTATGCCCTTGAAATAGAGGGGGAAGTGATGGGTTATGCGGTGGCAGCACCGGATACACGCGCCTTCGAAGCAGAACTGGATGCGCATTGGTGGCCGCCACTGCAACAGCAATATCGCGCCTACACGCCGCGAGCCCCCCTCGACAGCAAAGTGCTGGACGCCATCCTTCAGCCAGATGCCGCTGCGGAACAACTGGTAGCGCAATGGCCTGCGCATCTGCACATCAATCTGCTGCCGCCAGCCCAGCAAGGCGGCTGGGGACGAAAACTGATTGAGCAACTGCTGCAGGACCTACGCGCCGCTGGCGTGTCGGGTGTTTATCTGGGCGTGAGTCTGCAAAACGAGAAGGTATGCGGCTTTTATCAACGCCTCGGTTTCACGCACATTATGCGCAGCAACGCCATCTACATGGGCCAACTACTCTGATTGAGGCATCACCATGACCAGCCTGCATCTGCAAAGCGTTAAAAAGTCCTACGACCATGTGAACGTGATTCACGGTATCGATCTCACCATTAACAGCGGCGAGTTCGTGGTGTTTGTCGGCCCTTCCGGCTGCGGTAAATCGACCTTGCTGCGCATGATTGCCGGGCTGGAGGAGATCAGCGACGGCAAGCTCTTGATTGAAGGCGCAGACATGACGCACCAGCCCGCCACCGAGCGTGGCATTGCCATGGTGTTTCAGTCCTATGCGCTCTATCCGAATATGACGGTGCGCGGCAATCTGGCTTACCCGCTGGAAGTGATGAAGAAATCTAAAGCGGAAATTGAGAAAGCGGTTAGCCAGACGGCTGCGCGTCTGCATCTGACAGAGTTGCTGGATCGCCTGCCACGTGCGCTCTCCGGCGGCCAGCGTCAGCGTGTGGCCATCGGTCGTGCCATCATCCGCCATCCACGCATTTTCCTGTTTGATGAGCCGCTCTCCAATCTGGATGCTGAGCTGCGGCTACAGATGCGCATTGAGATCGCTCGCCTGCACGCCTCACTGGGCAACACCATGATTTATGTCACGCACGACCAGCTGGAAGCGATGACGCTGGCCGATCGCATCGTGGTACTTCGTCAGGGCAAAATTGAGCAGGTGGGTGCACCGATGGCGTTGTATCACGATCCCGACAATCTGTTTGTCGCCGGGTTTATCGGTTCACCGAAGATGAACTTCCTGCAGGCGGAAATTGCCACGATCGCGCCAGGTGCCGTGCAGCTGCGCGTGCCTGCCTTAGGCATTCACACGCTGACCATGAAGATCGACGCAGCCTGCCATGAAGGACAAAAAGTCACGCTGGGAATCCGACCTGAACACTTCTCGCCGGCTAATCAGGATACCGATGCGCTAAGCTTTAGCGCTGATTTGTCATTCAGCGAGATGCTGGGGCACACCAACTATCTTTACCTAGATATCGGTGAGGAGAAGTTACTGGTGATTGAAGAGCGTAACGCGGCAGAACATGAGATTGGCGACCGCGTCAGTTATCAGATCAATGCTGAGCGCGGAATGTTGTTTGATGAACAGGGATTGCGCCTGCGTTAAGCGCCTTAACGAAGCAAGCGCCGTAGTTATGCTACGGCGCTCTCTTGATAACGAGTGAACAACGTCGATGCAGATCGCGCCACTACAACTATTGCTGCTTTAAGACACCGTCTCTTCATCGGCCTGCGCCGCCAGTAAATCCAACAGCTTATTCACTGCAAAGCCGGCCGCACCCTGTGCCCACATCCGATTCGACTCAGTGAGGAACTGCAGCGGCGTCATCTGCGGCGTGATCTTCAGCCGATAGGTCTGGAAGCTCTGCGTAATGTGGTCGAGCAGGATGCGCGAGGCCATCTGCGGTTCCATCGCCAGATACACCACGTCAGGATCGTAAGCCACCGACAGATTCGCCAGCGACATGCCCAGATGCTGCCCGGCTTCCGCCAGCGCGCTGAGCACTTCAGGTGTAGGCTGGCTATCCAGATCGCGTAGCGTCTGCGGCAGCGCCTCATTCAGTGAAACTGCCACGCGCTGCAAAATCGCCTGCGACGAGGCGACATCTTCCAGTAAGCGTTCGGAGCCATCACCGAGCAATGACACACCAATCTCACCGGCTTTGCCATGGCGGCCGCGATAGAGCTGGCGATCCAGCAAGATTCCGGCCCCAATCCCTTTGCCAAAGGTGGCGATCACCGCTGACTGCGCATGGCCCAACTGGCCAAATACCAGCGCGGCCATGGCTAAGGCATTGGCATCATTTTCGATAAAGACCGGCAGTGAAAAACGTTCTTCCAGCAGGCGTGCAATCGGCACGTTGTTCCAGCCCAGCGCGCGTGACAAGACGCAAACGCCGTTGCTGGCATCCACCAGCCCCGAGAGTGCAAGCCCAATGGCACCGACTTTCTTTCCTTCCACACCACGCAAAAACTTCGCCAGCGCATCACCCAGTTGCTTGGGGGTCATCGCGCCTGAAGGGATCTGCTGTTCACCAATAATGTTGCCGCTGAGATCGGTTAAGACGATCAAATTACGCTCGGCGTTAAGCTGAATGCCGACCACGCTGGCGTGATCCGGGTTGAGGCCGAGCAGGGTTTTCGGTCGTCCCATTGATACACGACGCAACCCCAGCTCCTGCACAATACCGCCGGAGAGCAAGCGGTTGGTGGCCTGCGAAACCGTGGACATGCTCAGGCCGCTACGGACTTTAAGGTCAGACTGGCTGATTGGCGCATTTTCGACAATCAGCCGCAAAATGCGTGCAGTTACGTTGGGAGCGCTCATGGATCTCTTTTTTAAGTTAGAAGAGGCTAAGCCGGTTGCTGGCTGAACTGGCTGGCAATGCGCAGTGCGCCGCTTAAGGCATCGCCCTGCGGCGGCACAAGCTGTGCAGCAATCTCGGCCGGTAACCAGGGCTGAATCGGCACCGCGAGTCCCCCCATCAGGGCCAGTTTGCCGTGAGATAGGAAGTGCGTAGTGTAATGAAAGTGTGGAAGTCCGTGAGAACAGAGCGAAAGTCGATGCATGAGATAAAGACAAAA
>NZ_CAJCKS010000112.1:0-16404 GCF_903970985.1 Pantoea sp. ME81
GATCAGCTATAAGTCATATCTGCCAAGTCAGGTTTGACAAAACTCATTCGACTTTCAACAACAACTCCAATAATGACTGCTGAATCAGGAAGTTCAATTGGTTTGAAGTGGGTATTTAAAGGTTTAAGGTACTTTTGGTTAGTGCCTGCATCAACAACATATTGTTTAAAAGTCACTTCATCAAGCTCAGCCAGTTGTACAATCACCAAATCCCCAGCCTTAGCTTGCTTATCAGTCTCAACGAGGATCATCGAGTTAATAGGCACACAAAGTCCTACGGGTGAGGTCATCGTGTCATCTTTAACTTTAAGCCAAAAAGCATCATTTGAATCTAATTTTGAACCAGATGCATAAAATGCATAATTTTTGAAGTTATCATCAGTTAAAACGGTGCTATGGCCAACGTCTTTCCAGTCTAGCAACGGGAAACCACGCCTGAATAACGCATTGATCAACCCACTTTCACCTTTCTCAGCGGCGCTTCCATGCTGAAGCCACAGATAGTCTACATTAAGCAACCTAGCAATGCTCTCAATCATAGCCTGCCTAGGGAATGATTCTCCAGAAAGCCATTTACTTACAGCTTTAGAGGTAACACCTAATTCACGGGCGAGTCTTATCCCCCTGCCATGAGGCGGGTATTTTGATGCATCAAGAGCTTGAGAGAGCCGGAGAGAGAACTCTTTTCGTAACTTTTCTGTTTGTACCATAGGTACGATATTAACCGACTTGATAAAACTATCAGTTCATTTTAAAGTGAACCAAAAGTACCGTTTGGGATTTGAGTGTGTCTAATTTAAATCGAGCAATTAAATGCATTGGAGTGCCTCAAGTAGCCGCTGCTTGTGGAATCAGTCAGCGAGCTGTGTATAAGTGGCTAAAAAAAGGCTCATTGCCCAGCACTGAGTTTTACGGAAAAACTTCATATGCAAATATCATCGAACGCCTCTCAAAGGGGCGTTTTACCGCTGAAAAACTTCTTGATGAAAGCCGAGCTTCACTGCTCTCAAATTAAGAGGCTCAGCCTTGCAAGCCTATTTTCATATGAAAATAGTTAGGGGGGAAATTAATAGATGCAGCAAACAAAGACACGCAAAGTGACAGGATTTAATGAGATAGGAAGAGATCTTTTAGCAAAGGCCCATAAGGCCTTAAGCACCACGCGCCAGACTGAAGTGGCTAAGCGATTGAATGTGGCGGATTCCACCATCTTAAGAAGAACCGAGAAGTATCCGGAGATTATGGAAACTCTTGCAGCAAGTGGCGTTGAGGATTTCGTATTGAAGGGCGAAATGAAGGTGCCGCTCGATCAGTACCGATGGCTGCTCACAGTAGCCATCCAGTTCGCTGAATTTGAGCTGGAACGCACTAAAGAGAAAACCCCGGACTGCGGGAACAGTGCCGGGGCTTAGTGCAGAACAGCTTAGCTTTCACTTAAGCCAAATCTATTATGCCGGGTGGCTCCGGCAGTGTAAACCTCATCAACATCAGAGGGTCGGGTATGTCCAGTTTGAGTTTCAATATGTTTACTTCATTAAAGACGCATCCAAAAATAAACCAACTCGCGGCGTTACTGGAGCATCCGCAGGACGGTGCACCAGGCCTGGATGTGGTCGTGGGTGGCCATCACTCCGCGATGATGACGCGGAACATCTCACGCAGTGTTGCCATTGCCTCTCTACTTGTTATCTGGAATGTCGCTAAGGAGTTTGCACAGAATGGTGTTTTTGAAAATGTCGAACTCACCTATCTAGATGTGCTGGCCGACTATCCCGGTTTTGGTCAGGCAATGGTTGCCGTGGGGTGGGCAGAGTACGACAAAAAGAAACGACGGATCACGCTTTGTGGCCAGAATGATATTAAACAGGTAGGTGAAGTAAAAAAGTCCCCTTCCCCTGGTGCAAGACGGCAGAAAGAGTACCGGGAGAGACTGAAAATGAAGAACTGCCTCACCGGGGGTATTACGGCCGATTACGTCGCACGATGCAATAGCATTATCCAACCTCGAGAACGGGCTGTCGTCATACCCCGACTGGTTCATGAAGATAATGGGGTAACCCATTTCGGTTCGATTGTAATCGAAGGTGTGGCTTACGAAGTAACGAGTACTCCGAAATCTCATCGTCAAAGCGTAACGCAAAATGCTGTGAACGTAACGAAAGCCATAACGCAGAGCGTAACGCTGGCGGATTCAAACGTAACGCAAAGCATAACGGACCCCGTAACGCAGAGCGTAACGGTCGATGATTCAGGCATAACGAAAGACGCAACAGATCACGCAGTAGGTACAGGATGTGACGTGCCGCGAATCCTTGCAGATTCAGCATTGGCGCGGGTTTCAGGCGTAACGAGCCCCGTAACGCCTGAGGAAAAAAGCGTAACGCAGGACATAACGGACAGCGTAACGGTTAGCGATTTCAGCGTAACGCCAGGCGTAACGTTCGGCGGTTTGGACGTAACGCGTGACACTTCAGGCGTCACGGATTTGGAAATTCTCTCGCGTGTTATACCTTCGCGCGCGCGCACCCGTTTTAGTTTTTTAAGATCTAAAACACTAAGATCAAAACATAAAACAACACACACTGCGTGCGAGGAAAATTTCCGGCCTGCGGATAACTTCCAGCCCGAATCCGCTCGGTGCCAGACTCGGCAAATCTGGCGAGGCGCAGCAGCGAACGACCCGCAGCGAAAACGAGCCGGTTACAAAAATCACCGGCTGTCCGGACGACGTTTTAGCGCCATGCTCAACGTCACGCAGAGCCTCACGCTGCTGCGTCAGGGGAGCGAATCCGTCTGCCTGACCCGCAAGCAGGCAAATCCTGACAGACCACAACAGCCCGTCCGTTCCCGCACCATCCAGGATATCTTCCCGATGTTTCCGGCCTGGAAGCCCTCTGCCGATTTCCTGGAGACGGTTGGAAAGCTGGATATCGCGTTGGCTGCTGAACCTGATGACGCCGAGCTCAGAGAGTTCATCGGCTACTGGTCCGCAGGGCATGCTCAGCACACACAGCAGCAATGGGAACTCAAGCTGGGGCGCTGCCTGGCTGAAGGGCGGCGGCGAGGGCGCAAGCGCTATGAGGCAAAACGTGATATCACCATCATGCCTAGCGCTGACTACGAGATTCCTGAAGGTTTCAGGGGAGGGTGACAGAGTTGCGAATCACTTAACCTCGCCGATCTGACTCGATGCGTAGGCAGATGCTGAGAGTTCATGATGTCCGCAATGAGCGAAGATCAGAGATTCCTACCCTAAATAGGATGTCTGCGCCTCCACTCATCAACAACATCACCCAGATTTTTTGGTACGTCATTTTTTATCCAGGCCATAAACTCGCGATCAAACCGGAAATCTGGACCGCACTCATCCACCATGAAACGGCGAACGTTTTGTGTGTTTTTGTAGTCATTTACCACGTTTGTAGAACGTGTTAATGAAGAAATATGCCAGTCGATTTTCACTTGTTGAGTCCCGTTTTGAATAGACGATAGCAGCGTTCAAATTTAACTCAATGTCCTAAAATACCTGCTTTGAGCACTAAGCTGCTAACCAATAAGTTAGGTAGGGCAGCTGTGAGCGATCAGCCGACGTTCTAACCCTGATAGTTACACTTTGAAGTGGTACAAGGTAATTAGAGATCCTTTTTAAGAAATACTCGGCTAGCGCCCTCAGGAAGACAAGGTATTTCACCAAAACGTTGCCAACCATTTTTTTCATAGAACAAAGGAGCCTGGAATGTAATTGTATATAAAACAGCAGTTTTACATCCTCTACTTCTAGCTACATCCTCAAAACGTTTAAGAATCTGACTTCCCAGCCCCCTTCCTCTTACTTCAGGGGGAAGATAGACCAGATCAACAAACGCAAGACCGAGATATGTACGGCCAATCATTCCACCCAATACAACCCCATACTCATCCCGGACAATTACTGCGAGCGGTTTATTTTCGTTAAATCCAACAGCTTCGTCGTTGTACTGATTAAGCCCTGACTCAATCGGTAAGGCAAGCTCGTGTGTAATTGTGTCAGAGACTTCAATACTCAACACACTCATGGCGAAACTCCTTTAGTCTATAACCCATCCTGTACCTTACAAAACCATCAAAGCCTTCGTCATTTGTTTCAATACGGAACGATTCAAAAAACGATCTAAGGTTTAGCCATCCTTTATCAAAAGGGGATCCTGTCTTGCATAATTATCCCATCCTCCGATTTCTTGGCACGAATCTGCACTTCAAGATGTCAGGCAGGGCAGCTATGGGCGAACAACTGAAATTCCTATGACCCTTTTTTGTGAGTTAACCTGCGGCAGAACAATATGTTACGCTAATGATTATGGATGCTGGATTGAGTTTTAACCTTCTGAGGTGAATGTGGATATACGTAAAATTTTCGAGTCTATTAGCCTAGAGTTGACGGCGAAATTTCTAAGAACCGTTCAGGTACAACACAGTGGAGGAAAAGGAGCGAATAGAGAAGATGCTTTTTCGGAATTTCTGCGGGACTATTTGCCAAATAAGTATGGAGTAGGTAGAGGCGAAGTTATTTCACCAGAGAATGACATCAGTGGTGAGCTTGACATTGTTATTTTTGATAAAGATCATTGTCCATTATTTTTAAAATCAGATTCTCACTCTGTTTATCCTAGGGAAAGCGTTTTCGGAGCTATCAGTATGAAGTCTCACCTTGATAGCGAAGAGTTAAAAGACGCATATAAAAACATTGCCAGCCTTAAGAAAATTATGGCTGATGAAAAATTTAATAAACCATCCAATTCTGGTATTGTTACAACATTGCGCCCTGTAGTTCCTGTCACCGCAATCTTTGCTTATGCTGCTAACCGAAGCCTGGAAGCTATTGCAAAGCAAGTTATTGAATTAGATAAAGAGCTTGATGACATTCGTTTACGACCGGACTTTGTGGTTGTCCTTGGTCTGGGGATTGTCGGACCGAATGGAAAGATAAGAGATAGCTTCAACGAGTATAAACTACCAGAAGAGTTGGATAAATTGTCTTTACTAAGGGCAACTGGCCGGCATACTTTACTTCGATTTTATATGCAGTTCTTGGATGAGTTGAATTCAATCACGCAGCCTGAACTCAATTTAAATTTATATTTTGATATGCCTTCAAGAGTAGGGAAATACAAGGTAAGTGGCCACGATCGTTTAATGGTGGCCTTTGAGGGTGAAGGCGAACGGACTGTTAGACGTCTGACGCTATTAGCCATTGAACGGATTGTTCAGGATTCAAATATGGTCAACTACCAACAGCACCTGCTTAACTATTTAGGCGCTTTGCCCGCGGGTGCTGAACATATCTATGATTTGTCCTCGCCCGTGTATGAATATAATCCTCAGAATAAACCACCTATCCAAATTCTGTGGGATGAAAACAATCGTCCCAGAGCTGATGAAGGATCTTTTCAAGTTCTTTATATTAAAATTGACGGTAATAACTATGCTATTGATGCAAACAGTATTACTAAAGATGATTTTGAGTTAAATCCCGATTATACGGTATCTGAACTGATGTCTCAGTGAGGATAATCAGGAGACGCCAAATGCATTGCGAACAGGCAGGTCTGATGCGCATAACTTCGCTATGCTGCTGCACTATGATGTTAAAAAAATAGACGCTTCCAAACTTTGTGCTGACGGGTGTGGTTTGCAAAGAGTTCGAGCCGATGCCCGGTGGTCATGGAATGACCACCCTAACGTATACAGAAAACAACGTTCCGCCATTTCTGGCAAATACCTCATAGCTTAGGTCTGGGCCTGATGAAAGAGGAATGAACGCCTGTGACGTAGAAAGGTATTTGAGTTTTAATAACCTTCCTGTTCTTAGAATTATGCAGCAAGTAAGGATACGCAAAGCCCTTATTTCTCTTTGAAGAAAAGTGATAGCGTTAGATCAAAACACAGGAGAGACAGATGAGTTTACCAATGCCGTGGAGTTTAACTGGGCGCCTCTGGGTGAGCATTTAGAGTACTCAGTGCGGCTTGCTCATTCAGCCGATCATGAGTTGGTTAAATCCCGGGTGGCGTCCCGGGCAAAGGAGACAGTTGTGGAAAACCTCTCGCTTTATTTCGAGGCATAAGGGCATGGTATCCGCTACCAGCAGAAAATTGAGCTGGTCAATCTGGATCAGTCCGTGCTGATTGTTAACCTAAAGCAAATAACACGTCAGAAACTTATGGAAATTTCTGAACGCGGAATTTATTTTTCAATTACTGAAACACAGCTTACTCAGTGTGTAGTTACGCTACCCGGTGGCAAAACACAACCGTCTTTTGACTCTCAACGGTTTTCTCTGATGCATGGCTGGGTGCTAAATGACACATGGGAAAGGCGCTGGGGCGAGGTCTGGAACTGTACTGCAATTGACGACGCAAAAAAAAGAAATCAAGGCGTATTGGCTTTGGCGACTGGGAAAATACCGCTATTTCACTCTTAACTACCCGAGATTTGGACCCTTTACTCTCAATGGTATGTTTCGTAAGGGCCTGTGCAGACTACTTATTAATCCCTATTTAACTACGATGCAGTTCTGGCTGGCAATACACTCCGGGCAATATGATCTGGGAGATGGCCGGCTTATCTTTAGCCGTAAGAGAATTAGAAAAATGAAGTCACACAAAACGGCCAGACTCTGATTGCTGCTGGTGTGTTAAACAGTCCGCTCCTGACCCGATCCCCATGGATAAAGACAAACACTAAGCAAATTCCGCTTTTGGCACTGAGCGGACGAGTTTACTGGGGTGAATGTCCGTCGTGAGCAGGAGCAGACGTTTTCTCTGAACTGCCCTGTAATGATTTTCCATTAGTAGCAACGAAGACTCACTCACTCTCCAAGTGCTTCTTTTTTTGGAAAGATATCACTATCCATTTACCTTTATTACATGTCTATTGGTTTTAAAGTCTATTATTCTGGCTACATCAGATTTGATACAGTATTTATTATAGTTGTGAAATCTAATTTTATCTAAAAAGCTGCTATCGTTGTATTCACCATTAAGTATAGCTCTTTCAATAAACCTCTCAGCCCAATAGTCTTTTCTGAACATTTGGTCCCAGTTTGTATTTCCTCCATTCAGGAATTTTACTGTTTTTCCTAGTATCGCTTGGCATACATTTTCAACGTCCTTGATGCTTATATTCTCTATTTTTTTTATATCGTTACGCCTATATGAATATTTAGCCTCACGGAGAAATAACATGTTATCACTATCATTTTGTGTTATGTGTAACTTCTCAATGGCATCCTCGTAACCAAATGAATAAATATCACTTAGCGCATTTTTACAGTAAATGAAGTTTCTAAGAGAGACATAAAGAACATCATACAACCACAGTTTACCAACTAATGTATCCGGGTACCAAACTATCTCCTTAATGACATTAGCGGTATTTATGAGGGACTCTGCAATTTTTTCTTTTTTCGGACGATATCCTCTAAAAGAACTAAATATTTTTTTGTCACCATCTAAATATTTTGAATCAATATCCAAGTGTGTTAGAAAAAGTGAGCCTTTGTTACTCATCTTTTTAATGGTATCTAAAGAGTAGTACATTATCTCACCATGCACTTCCTTTAAAATCGAATAATCTGGTGGACTTCCTGACCAAATGCATACCAAATCCCTGTCACTATGAATATTTGTATCACCACGAGCAGCAGAACCGCACTCAAGGATTAAATAAGACATTATCTTACAATCCTTTTGACAATTATTGCCGTAACAACAGCAAACCATATCATTGAGATAAGGAGGAAAATTATTGTAATTACCATAGGTATGGTTTCGAATTCCGGCCCTACATCACCATACCCAACAGTTGTGAATGAAACAACCGAAAAATATAGGGCTTTAAAGAAACTTTTATCATGTGTTTTAAGATGTCCATCGATGATGTATGCAAAGATACTGATCATCATTAAAGTTATAATTAATGCATTTTTAATTCCGTAACCATAACCTAGTATGTAGTCATACAAAAGACTTGTAAAAAACTTCTTCAATTGTCGTTTTTGCCCGCGTAAAAATTCATATCGCCTATAAAACTGAAATTTCCTATCAGCTTGCATTGCAAATTTTTCTTGATGCATATCCTTTGAGTTTTTATAAAGAGATTGGAAAAGCCAAGCATTGACATTCGCCCAATGCCAGTGCCACATCCATGAAAATTTGAAAGAAATCGGATCAATATAAGTTGTTATGAATTTTGTTTTATAAAAACTACACTCTGAAAAAGAGCATTTATGGAATTCACAGTCAGAAATTTCACTCCCATTAAATGAACAACTTATAAAGGAGCATCCTATAAATGTATAGCCATTAATTCTTGATTGAGAAAAGATGCACTTATTGAAAGTTATATTTTTGACCCTTCGTTCTTTTTCGTATGTGATTTTATCTGGAAAACCAATCTGTGATAACTCTATCTCATTAGAGTCAAGTTTGTTTATGTTAATTTTATTTGAGATGTGTTCATTTATTTTAGGCATCGGAACATTGTCGCGTTGTTTCCAATGCCACACTCGAATTAAAATTTCCTTCATAGCGTTCAAAACTAAATGTATTTTTTCCATATTTCATTTACAATTAGTGTGTTAGTGTCATTTTTATGCAATGGGTTTCATTCCACAGGTTCATTGTATAGATAATATCATACAAAATTATGTTAACAGATAGCCACTTGCAGAAACATATGTTTGAGTAACTTCTGCTTCTGGCACTTAGCTGCCATTCACTTTGAAGGTTGTTCACCTATCTTCGTCTCCTCTGCGAGCAGGATTGAAAGCCGGACTGAGCTATAGGGTAACAGATGCGTCTCTGCACAATAGGCGTGGATCTGATGGCAAAACAATGGTCAGGCAGACAAATGGTGGAAACTCGGATTCCTGCAGAATTAAGTATTGTCACAATCGCTAATCCCCTGTTTTTTATACTCCCGTTGTTGATTCTGCTCAACCGGGTCCAATTTCAGAGTCGATTAGGTAAGTCGTCCAAGCCTGAGCTTTCCTCCTGTCGTTCAGGTTCTCGACTTTGGGAGTGATGGGGTTAAAAGGTTTAAAACTTGACGTATAAATGATAATTATTATCATTTATACTAATTGTGTAAGGAGAACACGTGAAGATCTACTGGACCCTGAAATCCATACCCGAACTGGCCGGCCTAGAGCTGTGGGAGCGCGGAAGACGATGGCGGGGGGCATATAAATCAGCTTTTCGTCACTGGCAGACATGGGCGGGCCTCGCCGTCTGCGGGGCATTCGGCTACGCAGGAGCGTATTTTTTTGGTATTGCCGGCTCAGTAATCATGTCCGGGCTGGGCGGCTTTGTGTACGGCCAGATTGTGACAAATGTTGTCCTGAAACATTATCGTCACCGATTGCGTGGCGAAGCTGGCTGATTTCCAAGGTATACGGCATCCGCGGTTAGCAGGCACGAAAGCAACAGGGCTTCTTTCAGTGCGTGTCAGTGAAACTCGAAATATGCAATCTGGTTGCTCAATGGCAAATAAGTCTCCATAAAGCGGCTATACAGATAAAACTGACCCTGGCTGAACCCAGTCTTCCATGAGAATTCATCAATCAATTGCCGGTGAGGATAAGGTCAGGACTTCTTATGCCATCTGTCATCATTGCCTTTTTCGTACGTCTTCTTGACTGCAGCCCAGGCCACTTTGTGTGAAACCTCTTCCCGGGAGCTGTCATCCTTGCGATCTTTTTTATCCTTATACTCATCCCAGGCACTGTTAAAAGCTGCTTGATATATATCCTGCGCATGAGCAGGTAGGACGCTCCTGACGCTCTCTGGCAGGGAATCTCGTGATTTATACGGCATGGTTGCTCTCCTGTAATTTAAGACTTAAGTCTGGTTCACATGCGAAAAATTTCAATGTCCATTTAAGCGAGGCGCGCGATGATGCAGAGAGATCGAATATTTTCAGGCAATGCACATCGCGCCAAAACGCCCGCTGCTAAACCATTCGAAATTGAAATTCAGAAGCATGCCCTGCCGGATTAGTCATCACGACTATCTCCCTACAAGGGAGTGTTGACAAACTTTACACCAGGATTTGATTCTGACTACAGAGGTATGATGGCAGTTCAGAGATTTGTAAACTATTATCAAATGCTTGGGCAACTGTTGTTTCTGCGCTGGACTTTTCTATGCTTCGCACCACTAAAAGACGTACCCGTTTTGATATCGAAAACCAGATTGAAACGCTTGAATCCTATCTGCATGAAGTCGGCTTGATCATTCGTTCTCTTACAGAACAGGAGGGCGCAGCGGGCAAATCTCTGCTGCATGCGAGACGTTTGTCGGAAGCCAATCGTGAACATGAGCAGCTCCAGTTGGAGCTGGAGCAGTTAACCGATAAGAGAAACAAAAGGTTCGGAAAGAAATTGGCTTCCTGACATTGAACGAGCAAATCGAATGTTTTTGCCTGTATGAAAATTTAGCAAGCGGGCGGTGCTGAATTAGTCATGCTCAGGATTTAACCACAACTCATATTTGGTGCCGCCATCCATGATAAGTTTTAAGTTAACCAGTGAGGAGTTGGCTGAATTCAGGGGAAAGCAGTTTGCCTCTACAGACCAACCTTTGCCTTCTGCTGTCACTATTATCGTTGATGTGAAGTTACGTCAGGGGCGGTGCCGGGTCGTGCATGAGTTTCAGGGGGTACTCAGGCAAACCCCTCTTTCGGTTTTTCTGCTCCGGTTCCCTTATCAGATAGAGTCACCTTGAACAGCAAACTCATGTCGAAATGAAATCATGCCATTAGCGTGAAACTTGATACTTCGCTGCATCAGAGGGTTCGCATAATCATCTAAGCCAGGTTCAGACAGCCGAGAAGATTTTGACGTCTTACAAGACCAATACCCGCATCAAAAATTTTTTCCGGCTGTCTTTAAAATACTTACAAGGTTTAAGAGGAATCACTCACTATATTCCACTTAGCACGCAAGTCTTTTCAGCTTTAGCTTCCTTTGCGCATCCAGAAAAGAGCATCCTCAGTTACGCGAATAATCGCCGGAATAGTGCTCTCACGCTTTTTCTTTTCAAGCATAGCTATGATGCTATCCCGGCTAATATTCATGCTGCGTTCTACAAGCTCCAGCACCGCTTCTCCAATAATGCCAGTCAACAGAGGGGCTGAAGAGAGGTCTGCGTATAGTTTTTCCATTTTATTAGATCCAGTTGATGATGATGGCCAACATCAATTTTATACTGATAAGACCTCTTACCTGCAAGAGTGTTTGTATAAATTTTATTAGCAGCGAATGTCAACGACAGCTTCAAGCGAAGCGTTAAATGAAGTTGAAATTCGTCCTCACACTGAAATTCCAGAGAAAACGTTCCTACATTAAACACCAGACGGGGACGAGCGAATGAATGTTGAGGATGCCTTTTATCGTTTCGTTTAATTCAGGAATTTGGGTGAGAGTCTGGATTGCGGAACAGCATAAGAATTGCTTAAAAAAAGATGTGGGAGAATATTCTTATCCCGCCATGTCGTCGCTGCTGAACATGGCGGGAATATACTTAGCGAAACGGTTTGATTATTAAATAAATATTCCTAACACACGCTATATCAGGGATGTCTTTCGCTGGCCAGAACGGTATGGGGTTGTGTGCGTCTGCCAATGCGTCCGAATACAGCAGCCAGCACGCCCTCAATAATCAATACGAAGAAGGTGAACCAGCTGGCTCTGGCGGTTGCTGCGGCGGCTTTCTCTGCGGCTTCACGGGCTTTCTGCTCAGCCTGCTGTTTCAGTTGCTGAAACTGTGCCACGGCTTTTTGATAACTCTCAACCGTCTGGTTAACGATTTGCTCAGCTTCCTGATCACTCTTACCTGTCCGGGCTTTGATAATGTTTTTGAGCGCATCCCGGTCGGCAGCCTGTAGGGTGTCAGAATGACGATTAACAACTCCACGGATCCAGTTCACGATATCGTTATCCGCATTCTCAGGATTCTGAGCTGTTTGTTTAGCCTGATCTTGTGCGCTATTTGCCTCACTGTTCATATCCTGCTGAAGCTTATCCGGCTGAAGTTCAGGCTTACCCGTCTGACGAAGGGTGGCCTGTAACTCATTCTGGAGCGAATCTAAATTAATATTATTCTCCTGAAGTTTCTCTTTGGCCATGTTCCCGACTGACGGGGCAACGGCCGAAACACCACTGCCTATTGCACTTGCTCCGGCACCCAGGATATTAAATGCGCCTCCGATAATCCCTGTTGCCAGTGAAAATGCCAGCCAGAGGGTGATCAGTGTACTGACGCCAAACATCAGTAAACCGTGGAGTGCGCCCTCGCGTTGAGCCAGCCTGCCAGCGACGTAACCGCCGGCAATGATAGCGATAAGCATACTGACACCCGTCCATATCAGCGCGCCGGTCCCTATATGTTCAAGTGGATTGCGTTCCTGTTGAGGGTCAATGACAGAAGCACCAATCGCAGTGCCGAGTAATCCTAATAAAATATGAACAATAAGCGCGGCGATAACACCCGCAAATACCGCGCTCCATGAGATACGTTTCAGCGGCAGGCCACCATAAGAATCTGTGACGATTGCACCATCATTTACCCAAGGCTCAGCCATGATATTTCTCCGGTAATTTATGATAATTATCCAACATCACGAAACAGACGTTATGATTTAGCGTAGTCACTAAATAAAAAGCTCACCAAGTTTATTTTGGGATTGATCTGCATTAAACGAGACGGTTAATAATCTTTTAAGGTGCAACTAACAAAATCTCGTCGAGGCGGGATACTTAAGCGTGAATTTCTTTTCCTTGACGACTCTTAACATGAAAATAGAGCTAACCTTTACAAGGAGGTTCATCAAAATGCTGTTTACAGTTTCAGTGATGAATTTCGCCATAGATACATAAAGGGTTGTTAAATCCTGCATAAATATCTGGTGACTCGTTGTGTTTAGATGTCTGTTATTTTCCTCTCCTTCATTTTCTTCTGCTTAGCACCAACCGCCTGGCTTGTGTTTTATGCCATGACGACCAGACTTATTGGGTTAACCGAGCCCCAAACGCTGAGCGTTTTTAACCGCAAGGAGAAACATATGGGTAAGAAAATAGCTGTCCTGATCACCGATGAATTCGAAGACTCAGAGTTCACCTCACCCGCCGATGCCTACGCCAAAGCCGGCCACGAAGTCGTGACCATTGAGATGCAGGCGGGGAAGGTTGTGAAAGGTAAACAGGGTAAGGCGGAAGTCAAAATCGACAGGGACATCGATCACGTGACCCCTGCAGAATTTGATGCCTTACTTTTGCCTGGCGGTCACTCACCTGACTCACTGCGCGGTGATGATCGTTTCGTGAATTTCACCAAAGAGTTTGTTGCCAGCGGCAAACCGGTGTTTGCCATCTGCCATGGACCTCAGTTGCTTATCAGTGCTAATGGTGTGCGCGGCCGCAAGATGACCAGTGTAAAAGCCATCGCTATTGATCTGCGTAATGCAGGTGCTGACTTTTATGACAAAGAAGTCGTTGTGGATGACGATAAACTGGTCACCAGCCGCACGCCGGATGATCTGCCTGCGTTCAATCGGGAAGCGCTGCGCATTCTCAATGCGGCCTGAGAGACATCGTTATTCTGCTATTTGTCAGGTGGCCGCTTTACAGAGCGGTCACATCCCTTCCGAAGCAGACTGGTTAATACCGGCCAACGTTTGCCAGATAAATCTTTCTCAGAGTTTAGCGCTTCATTGCGAACCAATGCTTTGAATGATGGGGGAAACCCGACAACTTTTTGCTAACTCTCCTCACGAATTGCATGAATAAAGAGGGATGAAAACGATGAGCATCAAGACCAGTGATTTTTTTGTCCAACGCCTGAAAGAATGGGGCGTGACGCGCATTTACGGTTACCCGGGGGACGGAATCAATGGGGTGCTGGGTGCGATACAACGCGCAAATGAAAAGGGCGATGGCATTGAGTTTATTCAGGTGCGCCACGAGGAAATGGCGGCCTTCATGGCCGCCGGTCACGCTAAGTTTACCGGCGAGCTTGGCGTCTGCCTGTCCACGGGCGGGCCGGGTGCCACCCACCTTTTAACCGGGCTTTATGATGCCAAAATGGATCATGCTCCTGTGCTGGCCATTGCCGGACAGGCCGAGGCAACGGCAAGAGGCGCAAGCTATCAGCAGGAAATGAACCTGGATCGCGTGTTTGCGGATGTGGCAAATTTTGTACAGGAAGCTGCCGCCCCTGCTCAGGTGCGCCATCTCGTCGATCGTGGCGTGCGTATTGCCAAAGCGCAGAACGGCGTTGCCGTGCTGATCCTCCCAAAAGATATACAGGATGAAGAGTGGCAGTCACCGCCACATTTGCACGGGTTTACCCATTCAG
Organism: Pantoea sp. ME81; assembly: GCF_903970985.1. Lineage (NCBI taxonomy): Bacteria > Pseudomonadati > Pseudomonadota > Gammaproteobacteria > Enterobacterales > Erwiniaceae > Pantoea > Pantoea sp. ME81. The sequence continues at coordinate 14,392 of NZ_CAJCKS010000112.1, forward strand.
GCAGTGGCTATCAGCGTCCCAAAATTATCCCCTATGAAGCCGATTTGCAGCGCGCCGCCGATGTGCTTAATGCGGGCAATAAAGTGGCAATCCTGATTGGCTCTGGCTCACGCGGCGCGGCGGTTGAAGTCGTGCAGGCGGCAAATCAACTGGGGGCTGGCGTCGCGAAAGCATTGCTGGGCAAAGATGTGCTCCCCGATGACGCACCATTTGTGACCGGCTCGATAGGCCTGCTGGGCACTAAGCCTTCCTGGGAGTTGATGCAGCACTGCGACACGCTGCTGATGATTGGCAGCGGTTTTCCCTGGACGGAGTTCCTGCCAAAAGAGGGGCAGGCACGTGCCGTGCAAATCGATATCGACCCGGGCATGCTCGGCTTACGCTATCCCTGTGAGGTGAATCTTCACGGCGATGCAGCTGAAACCCTGCGAGCACTCCTGCCATTACTGGATCACAAAGAGGATCGCAGCTGGCAGGAAGAGATTGCGGTGCAGGTTCAGGACTGGTGGAAGCAGATGGAAGAGCGAGCGCTGGCACCAGCCAATCCCGTTAATCCCCAGCGGGTGGTATGGGAGATGTCTCCGCAGCTGCCGGATAACGCTATCGTCACTTCTGATTCCGGATCCTGTGCAAACTGGTTTGCGCGCGATTATCGCGTGAAACAGGGACAACGCGCCACGCTGTCAGGCGGGCTGGCCTGCATGGGCGCAGCCGTTCCTTATGCGATCGCGGCCAAATTTGCGCACCCTGAACGCCCGGTTGTCGCGCTGGTGGGCGATGGTGCCATGCAGATGAACAACATGGCAGAGCTGATTACCATCCAGAAATACTGGCAGCAGTGGACGGATAGCCGTTTGATTGTCTGCGTGTTCAATAATCAGGATCTGAATCAGGTGACCTGGGAGCAGCGCGTCATGGAGGGCAATCCCCGCTTCGAAGCCACGCAACAATTGCCTGATGTGAAGTACGCTGAGTTTGCTGAATCACTGGGGCTGGTGGGCATTTATGTGGATAACCCGGAACAGCTGGCCAGCGCCTGGCAACGTGCGTTAAGCGCAGATCGCCCCGTATTGCTGGAGGTCAAAACTGACCCGGAAGTGGCTCCGCTCCCACCGCATATCACCTTCAAACAGGCTAAAGCCTTTATGTCATCGATGGCAAAAGGCGATCATGGCACCTCGCAGATACTCAAAGACACGGCAAGCCAGCTGTTTTCTAAAAAAAGGTAACGAAAGGCGGTCCTGAAGGAGGGCCGCATCTTCACAACTCAACGACGAACGCAACATCGGAGGAACAGGTATGACGACAGTCACCGGGACCAATGAACTTGCTCTGATAGACAGATACTGGCGCGCGGCAAATTACCTCTCTGTGGGACAAATCTATCTCATGGAAAATCCGCTTCTGCGGGAACCCCTGAAGCCAGAACATATCAAACCTCGTTTACTGGGGCACTGGGGAACCACGCCGGGCCTGAACTTTATCTATGCTCACCTCAACCGCATTATTCGCCAGCGCGACCGTGATCTCCTTTACGTCTGCGGGCCCGGACATGGTGGCCCCGGCATGGTGGCTAACAGCTGGCTGGAAGGCAGCTATAGCGAAATTTATCCTCACGTCAGTGAAGATGAAGAGGGAATGCAGAGGCTGTTTAAACAGTTTTCTTTCCCGGGCGGGATACCGAGCCACGCTGCCCCTGAAACGCCGGGCTCGATTAATGAAGGAGGCGAACTTGGCTATTCGCTGTCGCATGCGTTTGGCGCGGCCTTCGATAATCCTGAACTGGTGGTGCCCTGTGTCATCGGTGACGGTGAAGCGGAGACGGGGCCACTGGCTGCCAGCTGGCACGGGATTAAATTTCTCAATGCTCAGCGGGATGGTGCGGTGCTGCCGATCCTACACCTCAACGGTTATAAAATCGCGAACCCTACGCTATTGGGGCGCAGCAGTGACGAAGATCTGAAGCAGCTGTTTAGTGGCTATGGATATACCCCGCTCTTTGTCAGCGGCCAC
>NZ_CAJCKS010000113.1:0-16128 GCF_903970985.1 Pantoea sp. ME81
ACTGGCGTGCAATATGGCGGGTAAACGAGGCTCTATGACCGAAGGCGTCTACTCTTACTCCGCTGTTCTGATGGGCTCCCCCATTCTGCTCAAACTGTTCGACGATAATCCCACCTTAGCCCGTCAGGTCTTCCAACTTATCAAGCAGCAGGAAAACCTGTTCACCGTCAATCGTGCCGAATCCGAAGTGATGTCGATCAACCAGGCAGCGGGTTGCCATGCAGTGCGCGTCAGTGAGGCGGTGTTCCGCCTGATCAGCGTGGCACATGCCGTCAGTGTGTCACCCGGCAGCGCTTTTAACTTCACCATCGGCCCGGTGGTCAAACGCTGGAAGATTGGTTTTCAGGGGCGTGCCGTGCCTCCCGCCAATGAGATTGCCGCACTGTTGCCGCTCACCGATCCACATCAGGTGATCCTCAATCCGGAGGATTGTTCGGTATTCCTGCAACAGCCGGGCATGGAGATCGATCTCGGGGCCATCGCCAAAGGGTATATCGCGGATGTGGTGCAGGCGTTTTTACGCCAGCAGGGCGTGCCGCAGGCGCTGATCAATCTCGGGGGCAATGTGCAGACCCTCGGCGCACCGCCGCATGAGCCACAAGGCTGGAGCATCGGCCTGAAAAAGCCGTTTGGACGCGAGAATGAACTGCTGGGTGTGCTGCAGGTGCAGGGGAAATCGGTGGTGACATCGGGAATTTACGAGCGCTATTTCGAACTGGACGGCAAGTGCTGGCACCATATCTTCGATCCGCACACCGGCTATCCGCTGGATAACGAGTTGCTGAGCGTGACGGTAATTTCCGACCGTTCGCTGGATGGCGACATCTACACCACGCTGCTGTACGGCATGGGCGTGGAGCAGGGACTGGCCTATCTGGCCGACCAGCCCGATCTGGATGCGGTGTTTGTGACGCGCGATCGACAGATCATCTGCTCTTCACCGCGCCACTTCCAGTTCCAGCAGCGCGATTTCGCCTGGCAGCTGCGTTACTGACAATATTGCTGCAACAGCGAATGGTATTCCGGCTGTAAACGATAGCGATACACCGGACGGCCGGTGGCGCCGTAATGAATGCTGGTGAACAGAATATTAATCTGCGCCAGCCAGATCAGATATTTACGGCACGACACGCGCGAAATATTCACTTCCGCCGCCAGCTCATCGGTGGAGAACTCATGGCCGGGATGGGCATCAATCCACTGACACAAGGTGCGCAGCGTCTGCGGGGTTAAGCCTTTCGGCAGGCGCTTGTTGTCATGCTGCGTGGCGGGGTTGCCATGGATCAACAGATCGACATCAGACTGCTGATAGTAGTGCTGATTATCCATCAGCGACTTCTTCTGCCGCCAGCTGGTGAGCGCCTCTTCAAAACGCGGGAACTGGAACGGCTTGATCAGATAATCCACCACGCCGTAGTGCAGCGAAGTTTTGATGTTTTCGGCATCGGCAGCGGATGAAATGATGATCACTTCCACCGAACTCTGGGCTTTGCGCAGTTCCGGCAACAGATCGAGGCCATTCTCTTGCTGCATGTAGATATCCAGCAGCACCAAATCAATCGGGGTGTCGCTGTTGAACAGAATCTCTTTGGCCTGCTTCAGGGTCGAAGCGGTCCCGCAGCAGTGAAAGCCTTGAACCTGACCGATAAACGAGCGGTTCAGCTCAGCGACCATGGCGTCATCATCGACCACTAACACATTGATCATGCGGATTGGTTTCCTCCATCCCAGGGAAGTTGTACTAAAAATTGGGTAAATACGCCGGGTTCTGACTCAACGGTCACGCCGCCACCGAGGTTTTCCGTTTGCTGTTTCAGCAGGAACAGGCCCACACCACGGTTCTCTCCTTTGGTGGAGAACCCTTTATCAAAAATTGTCGCCAGATTGGCCGGCTCAATGCCGGGACCATCGTCACTCACTTCGCACGCCAGCCAGCCGTTCTGATAGTGCAGCATCACGTGGATCTCGCCTTCGGTCTGCTCGCTGAGCGCATCGATGGCGTTCTCCACCAGATTACCGACCACGGTGATCAGGGCCGCCATCTGGTCTTCGTTACCGCTGTCGGGCACATAGCTGGCATCGCTGATGGTCAGGCGATGACCGCAATCCGAAGCGCGATTGATCTTGCTCAGCAGGAAACCGGCAATCACCGGTGACTTGATGCGATCGAGCAAATAGCCAATTTCAGTCTGGTAATTATTGGCGGTTTTCAAAATATACGCTTCCACTTGCGCATAGTTTTTCATGTGCAGCAGGCCGAGGATCACGTGCAGCTTGTTCATGAACTCGTGCGAGCGCTCCCGCAACGCATCGACGTAGTTTACCATGCCCGTCAGACGCTGCATCAGTCGGCTGATTTCGGTCTTGTCCCTGAAAGTACAGACCGCGCCAATAATGCGTCCCTGGCTGCGCACTGGCACCGTATTGCACAACAGCAAGCGACCATTCACATTCAGCTCTTCATCACGACGCGCACGGCCGCTGTGCAGCACATCTCGCAGGTGTTGGTTGATCACCGAGGCATCATCAATGCCCTCGTTATCAATCATACCGCTGGACGATGGCTCATTAAGCAGGGTGCGCGCGGCCTGATTCACCAGCGTCACCTGAGCCTGATCGTCCATCGCCACCACGCCCTCTTTGACCGAGTTGAGAATTGCCTGACGCTGCTCAAACAGAGTGGAAATCTCGTAGGGTTCGAGGCCGAACAAGATGCGCTTCAGCACGCGCACCAGCACCAGGGTGCCAATCGCCCCCGCCAGCGTACCAATCAGGATGGTCCAGATAATGCTCCAGCGGCTTTCGTTGATCTGATCGGTCACGGCATCAAGGGAAATACCGATCGCCACCACGCCGATCTGCCGATCCTCCGCGTTATACACCGGAGTAAACACGCGCAGCGCTTTTGCCAGCGAACCTTTGTTCACCGAGACGTTTTCATGGCCGCGCAGGGCAGGCCCAATGTCTTCGCCGATAAAGTGCTTACCGACCAGTTCCGGATTGCGATGAGAATAGCGGATACCGTCCATATTGGTGACGGTAATAAACAGCAGATTGTTGCTCTCTTCCACGGCTTTCGCGATGGGCTGAATATTGGCGTTAGCCACCGGTTGCGTCAGCGCCTGCTGAATCTCCGGCGATCTTGCCAGCGTGCGGGCCACCGCCATGGCTTTATCTTCCAGCTGGGCGCGGGTTGAGGCACCAATCTGGAAGAAATAGAACATGTGCACACTCAGCAGCACCAGCACAATCACCGCGCTGAGCATCAGCGTCACCAGCGTGTTGAGTTTCATGGGCCGCTTGCGCGCGGGGATTGCGGGTTGAGGCGTGGTCATCATCGCTCCCTGAAGAGAAGAGGGCGCTATTATGACGCTTTAATGCAAAAAGGTCGTCATAAATGACGACCTTTGATGGTGATAAGCAGACTGGATGCGGCGTGCAGAGGCCGCATCCCAGGGGCTGGATTAGCCCTGCTTCACGCGGTTGGCAAAGCTCTTACGCAGCTTCTGCAGTTTCGGTGGAATCACCGCCATGCAGTAGCCGTTACGCTGGCCGGCGCCATCCCAGTAATCCTGATGGTAATCTTCTGCCGGATACCACTCTTTCAGCGGCTCGATGGTGGTGACCACCGGCACGTTGAGATCGGCCTGCGCACGGGCAATGGCGGCAATCGCTTCGGCTTCCTGCTCTGGATTCGCCGGGAAGATCGCTGAACGATACTGGGTACCGACGTCGTTGCCCTGACGGTTCAGCTGCGTTGGATCGTGCGTCGCAAAGCTGATATCCAGCAGGTCGCCATATTTCACTTGCTCGGGATCGAAACCGACGCGGATCGCTTCGGCGTGGCCGGTGGCACCGCTGCACACCTGCTCATAGGTTGGGTTCGGGCGCTCCCCGCCGGTATACCCACTTTCGACTGACTCCACGCCAATCACATCTTTGAACACTGCTTCGGTACACCAGAAACAGCCACCGGCGATCACCGCATATTCGGTTGCCATTGTTATTACTCCTGTCAGGTCGAAAGCGTTACTGTGAGGGCGCTCGAAGGCGAATTCAAGCCGCCTAAATTAACATTTCTGGCTTAAAATCATGGTGCTTGTCGAGCACGCTATTGCTCATTACGGTAAAACGTCCTTCGCCAGTGTAGTGCAGCGTCGGCGGAAATTCCGGTTTATCGGCCACGTGCGCTTTAACGATTTCGAAAATAAAGAAGCCGTAGTTATTCACCATCGAGTCGTCATACAGCTGACACTCAAAGCTGGCGAAGCACTCATCGATCAGCGGCGCATTCACCACTTTTGCCGGTTCTGGCGTGAGGTGAAAGGCATCGAACTTATCGAGGCGATCGCCATGGCAGTTACCAATCGCCACCACGCTATCCACTAAATCCGCCGAGGGGATGTTCATCACGCACTGTCCGCTTTGCCGAATCAGCTCATGGCTGTAGTTGCCGTTGGCGATCATGCAGCCCACCAGTGACGGCGAGAACTCCAGAATGGTGTGCCAGCCGAGCGTCATGATGTCGTGGTGATTTTCAAATTGCGAACTCAGCAACACCACCGGACCAGGTTCCAGATATTTCCGCGCCTTGCTGACCGGAAAGTCGATTTTGTGCAGGCGTTGACTCATCATGCGTCTCCTTATTTTTGCAGAGATAGCGTAAGTGTAGATGCCAGGCTTTACTGGACCGGCATTTAACGGCATGGTAGAGCGTCATTTTATCTGGAGCTGGCTAATGGAATCTGCGTCTGTGTCCACATCTCGTCCTGTTTTGCATCTGCTGTGCGGTAAAATCGCTGCCGGAAAATCCACGCTGGCGCACCAACTGGCCCAACAAACTGGCGCGGTGATTATTAGCGAAGACGCCTGGCTGGCGCATTTGTTCGCCGAAGAGATGCAGGATGTTGCGGACTACGTGCGTTGTGCGGGCAAGTTACGCAATGCGATGACGCCGCACCTGATATCGCTGCTGCAGTGCGGTGTGTCAGTGGTGCTGGATTTCCCGGCGAACACCGTCGGCCAACGTCAGTGGATGAAGGCGGTGATCCAGAGTGCTCAGGCGGAGCACCAACTGCACTTTATCGATGTGCCCGATGCGCTGTGCAAAAGCCGTTTGCATGCGCGCAACGCAGAAGGTGAGCATGACTTCGCGGCCACCGATGCGCAGTTCGAGGTGATCAGCAGCTACTTCGTCGCACCGCATGCGGATGAAGGGTTTAATGTGGTGGTGCACGGTTAAGAGTGAAGATGACTGGATTGATATTTGTTCCAGTCATCTAATATTGGCCCCTCAAAGTTTCCGGCTATTTATTGAGATGATTGATAATTCTTTTGAGGGTGTTATAGGGGCCTTCAAGCGTGATGTCATTACCATCGTTACTTATATAAATACGCTGAGATTTGAATCTTCTGTATTTCGCTATCTGCAGCTCATAATAACCTTGCTCAGTTTGCTGGTAATGGTATTTCTCCAGAACTGAATCCAGGTCGCTTTGGCGAATGGGGGTCTTAAATGTAAGCCACGCAATATTAGTAAGCCAAAAGCTTGCTGCAAGCCCGCATAGCATACCGGTAAAGCCACCGGTGATATTACCATGAGTTAATTGGGGTAATAGCCATTTGATCACGGCTGAAAGGAATAGGCCGATGAGAATAAAAAATGCAATTCTGAATCGGTCCTTTTGCCATTGTTTTATCAGACCAAGGCGATGAAGCGAATAGTGAAGTTTCAATTTTTGATTCCTTTCAAAATGATTGTCCGTTATTGATTGTAGCGTTATCAGTTGCTGGCTGGCGAATCGTTATACCGCGTTTTCCAATATCTGTTTTGCCTGCGTATATTCCCAGGACGTTATTTCAATCTTGTTGCCACTGAGATCGCTGAAGTAAAGAGACATAGAGACATCGTGATCACTGACGGTATAGGCGATTTTATTGCACTTGAGGATAGGTATCAGTTCGAGAAGCGCTGACGCCTGCACGGCAAAAGCCATGGTGTGGCCTGGGTGTTGGGATTTTCTCAGGAAGAGGGAAAGCGATGCGCCATTATTTCTGATGACCAGCGGCCCTCCTTGTTCAAACCAGAAGTACAGCGAGCTATCGCGGGTGAAGCCAAGGATTTCCTGATACCAGTGCTCTGCTTTTTCGATATCGTCAACGTAGACGTGGATATGGTCGATTTTGGTTATGTTCATTTGGCTCGATCCTTATTTGTGCTTTGGAGATGTTTGCTGAAGTAGTTTCGAGATACAACTGTCTGAGTGACCTGCTCCCCGTTGATTAATACATTGCGGTATATTAATCAACGGGGAGAAGGTCAGAACCGCCTGAAATTATTTGTGAGTATCAGCTTCTGCCGGGGTTCGCTTATGGGCATGGAGTGCGGATGATAATTGATGCTGAGGCGTTGAGCCAAGAGGTTATAGAAGCGGTAACTGCGGATTTTCTTGGGGTGAGGTTATAGTCATCCCAATCGTATTATCGGATACTTAATTCAATTGCATAGAGATGCAGATAATCCCCTATTCAAAACTAAGGCTTCAGCCATATTTACGAGTTTCAAGATGCAGTCGGGTCGTCAGAGTCCGAGCTATTTATATCCGCAAAATAGTTGAGAATATTGGAATTTTCTTTTCGCTTATCACGCATGTAAGCGGGGATTTTCTTTTCCCAGCTATCACCGAAAAGGGTAAAGTGATCGCTGATTGCGTGGATAACAGCTAACTTGAAACCTTTATCATACCCTGTAGGGGTTGGAATGATTTCATCACGGAAAGATATTACGATTAGGGGATCATTTTTCCATGCTTCAACGCGACCATGAAAAAAACCAAGATACCAGTTTATGCCTGCATCATCCTTCGAATCAGAGGCCTTTACCCTGCTCCATAATCTATCGTCATCATGATCATAGACGACGATACAATTATCATCGTTCCATCTCTGTTGGAGGCGGACTGCGTAATGCAGAATTGACTGACCAGTTTTGACATTAACTTTAGAGATAACGTCATACCCATATTCAAAGTCTTCACTGGCTCTTACAAAATCTTCGCTAAACTCAGCCTTCGTAATATACCTTTTCTCGATCCCCACGGAGCTTCCTGTCATCCTTAGTACGTTTTGAACTCTGAGCAAACATGTTGCGCAACTGCTCAACCTTTTCGTCAACAGTACCATTTATCTGCATGGTTCGAGCATGAAGATTGAGAATGTCAGCATTACTTTGTGGAGTGTGTTTCATTAAGAGCCTCCGTTGATCAATCCGTACAGTATAAACTGTGAGCAATAACAAATATAGCTGAAACTACTGTTGTGCAGGTAGTTAGCAGTTCTAAGCTTACCTGACATTTTACAGCTTAGGGCTGTCTGCCTGTCAGATTTGCAGCTGAAGTCCGTTTTGTTGGCTGACAGCATAAGGATATCCCTTTGACAGTAGATAACAGATTGCTGTAGCTGACGATATCAATGTGATGGATCGACATTTGGCGAACCTCAGCAGAATGACAACAGTAGGAAAGCAGAATAAGTAACGTTATGTGATTATTGAGTGTTCGATCTTCAGGATTCAGGGTCTGGTTGCAACTTAAATTCAGAGGAGCTTCAACGGCTTTCAGAAATCCTCCTCCAGGGATCTTGATCGATCAGAATAATCATGGATACTGTATATAAACACAGTATCAAGGTGCCCGTTATGCAATTGATTACCCCCTCTCAGTCCGATACAACGAGCCCGCTTCCGTTCTTTATGGAACGTGTGCCTTGCGGCTTTCCCAGCCCCGCTCAGGATTATATTGAGGACAGTCTCGATCTGAATAAGCTTGTCATCAGACATCCTAGCGCAACCTACTTTATCAAAGTCAGTGGCGATTCAATGTTAGGAGCAGGTATCAGTCACGGAGACTTACTGGTTGTTGACCGGTCATTATCTGCAGTTCATGGCGATATCGTCATTGCTGCCGTCGCGGGAGAATTCACGGTGAAAGAACTTCAAACTTCCCCACGCCTTCAGCTCATGCCCCGTAATACAAACTATTCTCCTATCGTTTTCGAGGCAGAAGAGGAACTGGAAATTTTTGGTGTAGTGACGTTTACCCTGAAAAGCCACAGATATGTTCGCGCTTGTTGATGTAAACAGTTTTTACACTTCCTGCGAAACTGTTTTTCGACCGGACCTGCAAGGTAAGCCTGTGGTTGTTGTTTCCAATAATGACGGATGCATAATTTCACGATCAGCAGAAGCGAAGGCATTGGGTATCGGTATGGCTGAGCCCTATTTCAAGCTACAGGATGAACTCAAACGCCAGAAGGTGCAGGTGTTTAGTTCCAATTACGCGCTGTATGGTGACATGAGTCATAGGGTGATGAATATTCTCGAAGAGATGGCTCCGAGGATGGAAATTTATTCGATTGATGAAGCTTTTCTCGACTTATCAGGCGTCAGGAGTTGTATCGATCTCGAGGTGTTCGGCCGTGACATTCGTAAGCGCCTGCTTAGAGAAACGGGCCTGACAGTTGGAGTCGGTATAGCCCCGACTAAGACTCTGGCCAAGCTGGCCAATCATGCCGCCAAGAAATGGAGCAAAACCGGTGGCGTGCTGGATATCTCCAATCTTGAGCGGCAAAAGAAGTTAATGGATTTAGTCGATGTGGCAGATGTGTGGGGCGTAGGGCGTCGCATCAGCAAAAAGCTGAATGCCATGGGCATCACCACCGCATTGGATTTGTCGGAGCAAAGCACCTGGGTGATCCGCAAGCACTTCAATGTGGTGCTGGAGCGCACCGTGCGGGAGCTGCGCGGTGAGCCCTGTCTCGAACTGGAAGAGTTTGCGCCCGTGAAGCAGCAGATTGTCTGCTCACGCTCGTTTGCGGGACGTATCACGGAGTACGCCGATATGCGTGAAGCGGTGTGCAACTATGCCGTGCGCGCCGCCGAAAAGTTGCGTGGCGAGCGGCAGTATTGTCGACAGATCGGCGTGTTTATCCGCACCAGCCCGCATGCGGAGGGTGAAATCTTTTACGGTAATCAGGCGATTGGTGAAATACAGATACCCACGAATGACACTCGTGACATTATCCGCGTTGCCACCGAGGCGCTGGATCGCATCTGGCGGGAAGGATGTCGCTATATGAAAGCGGGTGTCTTGTTAGGTGACTTTTACAGTCAGGGCGTGGCGCAGCTTGATCTATTTGATGATATCCAGCCACAGGCCAACAGTTCAGCATTGATGCATGTGATAGATCAGATCAATAAAAAAGGAAAAGGGAAGCTATGGTTCGCCGGACAAGGAATCCAGAAATCCTGGGCGATGAAGCGTGAGATGTTGTCTCCAGCATATACCACCCGTTACGCAGATCTCCCGGTGGCGAAGTGAATAGCGGATTAGCGCATAACATGAGCCGCCACTTTTTACCGGGCGTTAGGAAATGGCTGAATATGCCCGTATACCGCCACGATAAGCCGACAAAATGCCAATCCATGCCATACTTGGCAAGGCCGATTTTTCACGATGTCGCGGGGGAAAAGAGATGCGTTCAGTGGTGATTAGCGCAGTTGTCGCAGTAGCGGGTGGGGTATGCGGTGCCTTACTCAGCCAAAATGAAACCCTCTTTGCCGCGAAAGTGAGTGCCCCACCTTCCGATCCCGCCATCAAGTGGACCACGCCCGCTATTGCCGGTTACGGCAAAGTGCACTATGACGCCAGCAGTGCATTCCAGCCCAGCAGTGCGCTGAGTAACAAAGTGGTCTTCAAAGTCAGTCGTGGCGCGGAAGAACGCGGTCAGGTGAATCCGGCGCTGGAGCATGTGGCACAAGTGGTGAATACCTATGTGGCGGCCGGCGTGCCGGCAAAGCAGTTAAAATTTGTGGTGGCGGTGAATGGCGAAGCGACGCCCGCGATGCTGGAAAACACCCGTTTTCGACAGCTGTTTGGTGTGGATAATCCCAACCTTGCGCTGATATCGGCGCTGGAACAGCAGGGCGTCAAAGTCACGGTGTGCGATCAGGCGCTGGCCTGGCATCACTACGAACCCCAATGGATTGCAGATTCAGTGATCCATACACCTTCTGCACTCACCACGATGACCACGCTGCAAAATCAGGGGTACGCTTTACTGAGTATGTGATGCGTTTGTGGCTTTGCTGTCCCTGGCATGAACCTCAACGCCCTTATTGTGGCTTCTGCCAAAGGTTCTCTTCGATCAAAAACAGCTCGAAACCGTGCTGGAAGTCTGCCAACACACCTCAACATTATCTGAAGCGGGACGACATTTATTTTCGGTCTCGCGCCAGCATAAAAAGCAGCCGAATGATGCCGATCGCTTACGTAAATACCTCATACGCTTCGGGCTGAATTGGGAAGATATTCAGAAAAAATGAATGCCGTTCTTTGCGCCGCTGAAAGGAAATTTCCTGTGGGGTAGCTTCACACAGCTGAAATGTTTAAATCGCGCTGCGCTTTAAATTGTCACCAAACCTGAGGTGTTTTTTTCCTGGTATTGACGTTAGGTTTAATTAAAACATTAATTAAATCAATGGAGATACCATCCAGGAATAGACTGTTTTTTCTTCAAGACGCTGTAAATTACGCGGCGATTTTGCTTTAATTAACCGACGTAGCAAGATGAGAGGACAGCATGACAAAAGCCTATATAACAAAATATGCATTAACCCGGGGCATCTACATCGCAGAAGGTGAACTCAAAAATGATGGCGAGGTATTTGTACAGCGCCGCGATCGTGAGTACAACTTTGAGCAGTTTTTTAAGAAAAAAGAGTTTCAGCTAACCGAAGAAGAAGCGCTGGCGCGTGCGGATAAAATGCGTGCGGTGCAACTTAAAAAGTTGGCGAAGGAATATCAAAAACTCAGTGAGCTGGAATTTACGATTAAAGAGTGATCCTGATTAGATGGAAATCATCTAATTCACTGATTATAAAGGGTTGTGAAATTGATGTGGGTGTCCGAAAGAAATTCGTTAAGATTTCGCTAAAATAATGAAACCCCATTTCAATATCTACTAAAAAGTGATGTAACACGCCGCCTGCGGGCGGCTTTTTTAATTGGCTGACAGGGTGAAGGTTGCCCATCAATCCTGACATAGGAAGTGCGAATAGGTAACAATAGCGAAGCGGCGAAAGGTATTGCCGATTATGTTAATTCACAGACTTAGGTTACTGTAATATTACGGACCAATAATAAGCAGAGGTTCGCGTGCGCGAGAACGAGATTGATATCCATTATTACGCCACCGAAATCCGGAAATTAGCAGCATCGCATCAGGCTGGAGAAACACTGAGTGAGGTAAAATCCAGAGTGGATAGCCTCATTCAGCAAATGAAAGAGTCACTCGGCAGTGACAAAGCCTGGCAGGCGAAGAATTGGGAGGCGCTGTTGGATCAGTTGAATATCTATTTGACTAACAAGGTTGATCCGAAGTGGATGACGGTGATCTCTCATGCCAAATTCCGCATTAAAAGCCGCAGACAGACCGCCATTTATTCACGAAAACACTTCAAACAATAAGGCTTTTGCCGCCCGGTCGGGCGGCAAATAAGTTATCCAAGCCAATGGTGGATAGTGAGATTAATCGCGCCGCCGCCGACAATCAGCCAGATAAACAACATCAACCCTAATAACAGCGGACGCAGACCGGCTCGCTTCAGCTGACTGATATGGGTGGTAAGACCCAGTGCGGCCATCGCCATGGCGAGCAGCACGTTATCCAGCTGATTAATGACCGCAATCGCCGAGGCGGGAATCAGATGCGCTGAGTTAAACAGCGCCACCAGAATGAACGCCAGTGCAAACCATGGGAAAGTAATACGCTGTTTTCCCCCGCTGGTGGCCGGTGCGCTGCGGCGTACCATCACCCCGATCACCACCAGGAACGGTGCCAGCATCATTACGCGCAGCATTTTGGCGATCACCGCCGCATTTTCTGTTTCCGGGCTAATGGCATGTCCGGCCGCCACGACCTGCGCCACTTCATGCATGGTCGAACCGGTATAAATACCAAATTCACTCAGGCTCAGGCCCGGCAGTAATGGCGAAACGCTATGCCAAATCAGCGGGTAAAGGAAAATCGCCAGTGTACCGAAGATCACCACAGTCGCGACCGCCACCGCCACTTTGGACGATTCGGCTTTAATCACCGGTTCAGTCGCCAATACGGCGGCGGCACCGCAAATACTGCTACCTGCACCAATCAACCACGCGGTTTCACGATCCAGTTTCAGGATTTTACGTCCCAGCCAGCAGGCGAGGGTAAAGGTGCTGGTCAGCATCAGTACATCAATCACCACACCGCTGACGCCGACATCCAGCACCTGCTGGAAGGTGAGACGGAAGCCATAAAGGATAATGCCGAGACGCAGCAGTTTCTGTTTGGCAAACTGTACGCCCGCGTCGCAGTGATCGTGCACCGTCGGGTAGAGCGTATTGCCGAGAATGATCCCGCCGATGATGGCCAGCGTCAGGGCGCCTAACCCCAGCTGCGCGACCGACGGCAGATTACCGAGCCATGCCGTTGCCAGCGCAATGGCCGCCGTAAGCAGCAAACCGGGCGCGAAATGCGCCATACCCTGTGAGTGTTTGTGTAGAGAGATATCAGCCATAACGCCTCCTGTGTTGCCGTTATGATGCGGAGAGATGGCTTGAAAGAAAAACTGATTATATCGTTAGAACAAATCTGAATAAGTGGTAAAGACGGGGATGAACGCAGATAAAGGCGGAGAGGGCGCGGCGAAATCGGTGTTCGCGGCGCCTTGTCGGGTTAAATCACCATACCCAAAATTTGCAGCGTGCTGCGCTGCGAGGCGGTGACGAACGGGATGTCTTTGATGTGCTGCATGCCAAAGGCTTCCCAAAACTTACGTGCACGCACGTTTTCAGCCATCACTTCCAGCCACATGTAACCTTCCTGCTTCTCACGGGCTTCATTGATGATGCTTTGGAACATGATTTTGCCGAAGTTCTTACCGGTCTGATCGGGATTCAGGTAGAGCTTATTCAACATGGCGCCCGTCATGCCGGAATCAGGAACCGGTGTATTCCAGGTGACCTTGGCAAAACCTACCGGGTGATCGGTCTCGGCGATCAGCCAGCTCTCATTTTCTGCCGCGAGGCTGCTCTGCAGCACCGTCAGGCCATATTCTTTATCGATAAACGCATCCATTTCGTCGGTTGAAACCCACATATGTTTGAAATGCGCGCTGTAGGTCATGCGTCCCAGTTGGTGTAGCAGTTCCGCGTCCTCGGCCTGAGCCTTGCGTATGGTGAAATTCATGTAAGATGTCCTGTTATCCGTCCCTATTGATGGTCGTGCAGCCAAACGTTCCATCGCTGACTTTTCAGCAGGGTACTTTAACAGGGAGAGACGGTTCCGACACATGCTAAGTGTGGAATCAGAATAGTGATGCGCCCTCCGACTGGAGAGCGCAGGGATGCGTAAGGCATCAGAACAAATAACGGGCTCCCAGAACAAACTGGTTTTCCACCAGATGTGCTTTCATTTGCTCATCTTTAAGGCCACGAGCGTTCCCGAATGTATTGTATCCGCTCTCTATTTTGCCCATATCCACATGACGGTAGCCAAGGTCCAGGCTCACCTGCTCAATCGGCGTGTAGCTAATACCGGCGCCGACACTGTAGGTCGGGTTGTTTTGCGTGGTTGAAGCATACTGACGAGAGGAGTTGCCTTGCCAACCGCCTGCTTTGATTTTACTGACGCCGACGCCTGCGGTGCCGTACAACGCAACGTTATAGCCGATTTGATAGTCACGATACACGTTCAGCATCAAGCGCTGGACATCGGTTTGCAGATGGTTATAGCTGGAAGTGAAAGTCGATGAACCACTGGTGAATTCGGATTTCTGACCAAAGGTATATTCGCCTTCCGTGCGCCAGCCATTGCCCCATTGATAACCGGCTGCAAGCGCTGCCGCGCCGTTATGTGCCTTTTCATTGCCTGCAACAAATTGCCCCACGCCAGGACGTGCGCTGGTATCCATCTCTTTGGCACGTTGTTCACTTTGCAGATATTTTGCAGAGGCGTAATAGCCTTCACTGGTTTCGGCTGCAACAGCGCTGCCCGCAGCAAACAGCATAGGCATAGCAAAGATTAACGCATTAAGTTTCATATGATTCCGTTCTCATTCTTTATCAGGTAGAGAACGCATCATAAGAAAGGCCAATCACGAGAAAAATTCGGTTGAATACTTAGGCAACCTGGTAGAGTTACGTAAGGTAGCTAAGAGCCTAAACGCAAGGTTTCAGCGCGCCTGGCGGTCTCATAAACGTATTGCAGCATCGGCTCTAAATCGGCATCCGGCCCGGAGCTGATAATTTTGCCACGCAGCCACTCAATTTCGCTGGTGATGTCGGGATGGAAAATGGTGTTGTTCTGCGCATTACGCAGCCATTTCAGCAGAAAGTTATTCTTGCCGCGCACGCCGGCGGGTTTGCGCGTTTTTGCATTGATCTTCAGCGCCACCAAGATGCAGTAATAGAAATGCACGCGCTGACTGTAGCTCTGGGGGATCATAGGCTGTTACCCGCCATGACATCGCAAAAGTGTGAACCTGATCGGATTTTCATCGTCCTGAATGCCTGCCTGAAAGCGCCATTTGGCGCAGATATGGGCCTTTATCGGCCTTTTTTCCGCCTTGAATCGCGCGGTAACCGCACCATAAGCCAATCGGCGGCGCGGATGCAAGTAAGGAAAATCTGGTAAATGAGGCGTCACCAGGGAAAGAGGGCGGGCAAAATTTAAGGTCTTAAAAAAGCGAAGCGTTATAAAAGGAAAGGGGGCGATTTTTTGCCGTTGCAAAGACCTGAAACAGACACTTTTCACATGCGTTAACCCGCTACGCCTGGCAAAACTGTGATCTCCGTCTAGACTTAATGCTGACGATGTTCGCAGTCAGGTTGCTGTGTTGGCTATAAAGTTGTGCGTTTGTGGAGAGTTACCTATCGCAGTCCCCCGTTTTTGGCTCAATCTCCTCGCCTCAGTCCAGACATCCGACTGAAAACACCCAGCCTGACTTCGAACATCCTGTTAAAGCCTAATGAACAGGAGGAGACGTGACCCCTGCGGTTAATCAGAACAGCACCTTGCCGTCATTAAGTGGCGGTCTTTATGCCTTCTTTTTTGATGTCGACGGCACGCTAGCGACCATTCAGTCGCAACCCGAGTCGGTTTCCATCCCCGCATCGGTGCGCCAGCATCTGCAACAAATCTCCAATCTGAGTCATGGCGCCCTGGCGCTGGTATCGGGCCGTCCGATTGCGCAACTGGATGCACTGGTTGCGCCACTGGAAGCGCCCGCTGCGGGCGTGCATGGTGCGGAACGCCGTGACGCCAGTGGGCACGTGCACCGGCATTCGCTGCCTGGCGACATTGCGCAAACGTTGCAAACCGAACTGCAGCAAACACTCGACCAATGGCCAGGCACCCTGCTGGAAGTGAAAGGCATGGCGTTTGCGCTGCACTATCGCAACGCGCCCGAGTTCGAAAAATCCATCATGCAACTGGCGGAAGACGCCGTGACGCGCTTTCCTGCGCTGGCACTACAGCCGGGCAAGTGTGTGGTGGAGCTAAAACCGCAGGGCATCGATAAAGGTGCTGCGGTACGTGAATTTATGCAAGAAGCCCCCTTTATTGGCCGCATTCCGGTCTTCGTGGGTGACGATCTGACCGATGAAAAAGGATTTCTCGCCGTTAACGCCATGCAGGGCATTTCAGTCAAGGTCGGAGAAGGCGCCAGCCATGCGCGCTACCGTCTCGACAGCGTTGATGCGGTATGGCACTGGCTGGCGCAACTATTATTACAACTAGAACATGACATCGTCGGTAAGGAGTCAAGGTTATGAGTCGTTTAGTCGTGGTATCTAACCGTATCGCCATTCCGGATGGAGGCAAAGCCAGCGCGGGGGGTCTTGCGGTGGGCATTTTGGACGCGTTACGCACCACCGGAGGCTTGTGGTTTGGCTGGAACGGAGAAATCAGTGAATTCTCTGGCGAGGAAGAGGATGAGCCACTTTCGCAGATTGAACAGGATGGCATTACTTATGCCTCACTGCCGCTCAATCAGAACGATTACGATCAGTACTACTGCCAGTTCTCTAA
>NZ_CAJCKS010000114.1:0-15976 GCF_903970985.1 Pantoea sp. ME81
GCCAGAATGGTCTCCAGCGAATCGGCGATCTGCACCTGCGGAAACTGCTGCACAAACTTATCGACTTTGGCGGCATCGGGATCGTATACCCACTTCAGCGTGGCCCCGGCTTCGGTCAGGCCATTGCACATACCGTAAATGTGGCCGTGATCCAGCCCGGCGGCGGCAATGACAAATTCCCCCGGTTGCACCACCGGTTGCGGTTTGCCTTTCGGCGCGTAGTTCATGCCATCCTGCTTATTCATGGTTGTTTCCTCACGCAAAGTTTTTACCCAGTGGGATGTCATCGACATCGGCGAAGTTGTCTACCGAAGCCTGTTTTTCGTAGAAGTGCGGTGCATGGGCGATCAGCCCGCCAGTGCGATAAAAGGCATCATTTTTGGCGATCGGTAACGAGACGGTGCTTTTGGTGATAGCCGATTTGTAGATGGCGGTAATCAGTTCCAGCGAGCGTTTGCCCTGCTCACCATCAATCAGCGGTGCACGCTGCTGTTCGATCGCTGAGAAGAAGTCATCGACCTGTCCGGCGTGCAGTGTCCAGGTGAGCGGTGCCGTGCTGGCATGAAAGCGTTCCAGCTCCTGCTCCAGCGCCAGATTGTTCTCTTTTTCCGGGAAGCCATTCTCTGCCGCCTGCATGGCGACCGCTTTCCACGGTGCCGAGAGACGCGCTTTTTCTCCCTGCAGCACGATTTTCTGATCTTCACCGTGATGCACAACGGAAGCGGTCAACTGCGCCAGCGTGCCGTTGGGATAGCGAAATATCGCGGCACTGAGATCTTCCACTTCGGCATTGTCATGTGCCACGTTGCCGATCATCGCCACCACTTCACTGGGCGCACCGAGCATCCACTGCATCGCATCGATGTGGTGGACCGCATGGTTAAGCGTGCAGCCGCCGCCCTCTTTTTCCCAGGTGCCGCGCCACCACAGGTCGTAGTACGAATGGCCACGCCACCAGAATGAATCGATTTGCGCGTGGCAAATTTTGCCCGCCAGGCCCGAATCCACCGCCGCTTTCAACTGCCAGAACGCGTCGGTGAAGCGGTTCTGCGCCACCACTGACAGAATTTTGCCGCTGGTTTTTTGCGCGGCGATCATCGCATCGCACTCTTCCAGCGACGCCGCCATCGGCTTTTCGCACAGCACATGCTTGCCCGCCTTCAGGGCCGCAATGGTGTTTTCCGCATGCACATAAGGCGGCGTACAGACGTCGACCACGTCGATATCTGCGCCCTCGGCCAGCATCTCGCGGTGATCCTGGTAAACCCGCACATCGTGCAGGCCGTAGCGCTGCAATTTCTCCCGCGCTTTTTCGGGATACACGTCCGCTACCGCGACAATTCTGCCGCGCTCAGGAAACTGCAGAAACGCCTGGATATGTGAATTGGCAATATTGCCCATGCCCACTATCGCAATTTTTAACATCGTGATTCTCCGCTCATGACCGCTGTTGAGGTGTCTGCGAGGAACATAAAAAAGCGCTGCTGACCGGACAATCTGTTTTTGTGAGAATGCTCGCAGAGCGATGCGGGAGTTTGTGAAGCAAATGTAAAACCGTCTTAATATCAGTCCACTGCGTCTGCAAAAATTTGCAAAAAATGATTGGGATGGGGATCACACTATGGCTGGCAAGCTCAGAATGGACGAAATTTCAGCAATCACCGGCTACTCGGTGAGTACGGTTTCACGCGTGTTGAGCGGGAAATCCTACACCAGCGAAAAAGCGCGTGAGGCGATTGTCGACTGTGCGCGCAGGCTAGGTGTATTGCAGGAAATGGTGAGTGGTCGCCTGCTGATCAATGACATTGTGGTGTTTGCCCCAGGGCGCACTTTCACCCCACGCGGCGATCACTTTTACCATGAAGTGACACGCGGGATTGCTGAGGCCTGCGCGTCGCATGATGTACATATCAGCTATTGCCCACTGGAGGAACAGCGCGCCGATGTGAAGCTGTTTCTGGAAAAAGCCGCAGCAAAAAACATTAGCGCCATCATCATTATCGGCACCGACGATCAAGCGATCTTTAGCCTCGCGGCGTCACTCGGTAAACCCTGTGTGCTGATTAACTCTCGTGATAAAGATATGCGGCTGGATGCGGTGTCACCCGATCATCGGGCGATTGGTTTCAGCGCTATGCAGCATCTGTTTGAGCAAGGCCACCGCCGGGTGTTGACCGTCACCTGTCTGCGACGTGAGACGCTGTTTTTGCGTCTGGAAGGGATCAAAGACGCCTACCGCCATTTTCATATGCCGTTTAATGCACAGCAGGATTTGATTGTCATCGAAGCCTACTCCTCGCAGGACACCGAGATCGCACTGAATCACTGGCTGGATACGCACCCACGCGATCAGTGGCCTGATGTGATTTTGCCAGGCGGCAAAGGCATTATTACTGGTGTGCAGAATGCACTGCTGTCACGCGGCTTGCGCATTCCCGAAGACATTTCGCTGATGACCACGGATCTAGCCAGCCGGCTGGAAGGATCGCCAGAGATGCCCATCACCGGCTTTGCGGTGCCGTGCCGTGAACTGGGTTATGAGGCAATCCAGCTGATCCAGAATCGCCTCAATCGTCCGCAGTCGTCGATTTACAATCTGTTGTTGCAGGGGAAACTGGTGGATCGCGGCACGGTGGCGAATGCCACTCGCCATGCCGCGCGTGAAGAGATCCGCAACGCGTTTCCGTGAGATGCCCCAAAGCAGAAACGCACGTCATCAGCGCATCGTGCCTGTGCACCCAAGCCCAACATCAAAACCTCAGCGCTGATGCTAAACCTTTTGAATTACCAATCCGTTCAAGCCTCAAGCACATAGCCTTTTCTAACAAACCACACCTAAGCTCAGAAGCAGGCTGGTGCCGCTCAGGGGCAGGCAATCCGCAGCGCCGAACAGAGTGAGTCTGCCAGGAGAGACCGCATGGATGCGGTCGAAAGGCTGGGCTGGAACAGGGATGTTCCATCCCAGCCGGTCCGTAAGGCGGACGAATGACGTGAGGGTACCGCGTCAGCGGCGCGAGGACCGCCAGCCCCTGAGCGGCACCAGCCTGCGTTATCACTTGTGGTAAATCGCCCAGCCTTACAACTTAAAGCTCTGCACCACCAGCTCCAGCTGCACGCTCTGCTCTTCCATGGCGCGCGCGGCAGCCGACACCTGCTCGACCAGCGCGGCATTCTGCTGGGTGCTGCCATCCAGCTGCGTGATTGCCAGATTAACCTGCTCGATGCCCATGCTTTGCTCGCGACTGGCAGACATGATTTCACTCATCAGGGTGGTCACGCTGCTCACGCCCTGCATCAGCTCATCCATGGTTTGACCGGCTTGTTCCACCAGCTGGCTGCCGGTATCGATATTGGCCACCGACTCCTCAATCAGCTTCTTGATCTCACGCGCCGAGTTAGCGGAGCGCTGCGCCAGATTACGCACTTCTGACGCCACCACAGCAAATCCACGCCCCTGTTCACCCGCACGCGCCGCTTCTACCGCCGCGTTGAGTGCGAGGATATTGGTCTGGAAGGCGATGCTGTCAATCACGCTGATGATATCCACCACCTTACGTGATGAGTGATTAATCGCTCCCATGGTGGTGACCACCTGACGTACCACGTCCGTTCCGCGCGCCGCCACCTGCGAGGCACCGTCCGCCAGCTGATTGGCATGGGTAGCATTGTCGGCGTTCTGACGTACCGTGCCGGTCAGCTCTTCCATTGACGCGGCGGTTTCAACAATCGAACTGGCCTGCGATTCAGTACGCGCGGACAGATCGGCATTGCCGCTGGCAATTTCACGCGAGGCAGAGGTAATCGCCAGTGCGCTGTCGCCCACCTGACGCATCAGCCCCTGCAGATACTCAATAAACTGGTTAAAGCTCTGCGCCACCGCGTTAAATTCCGGGCTGTTGCTGGCAGGCAGACGCTGAGTTAAATCCGCGCCGCCAGTCGACAGCGCTTCGATATTGCGGTTCAGCAGGCTAAGACGTTTCATCATGGCGCGCACAAAGCCGAGCAGCACCAGCAGCAGGATCACCGCCAGCGGGATCTGCACCAGGCCCAGGCGAGTCAGCATGCTGTGGGTTTGCGCATCCAGCAAACTGGACGGCACATCGCTGGCGAGATACCACGGGCTACCGGCGATCGCCTGCAGGAACAGCGTGTGCTCGCCATCTTCGCCTTTAAAGGTGGTTTGCATAGGCTGATGACCTGCCTGGCTCAGCAGACCTTTCAGCGCGCCCGCCATCGGCAGCTGCGTATCCGCGAGATTTTCCAGCTTCGGTGCACCTTCCAGCAGTGCGGCGTTGCCCACCACTTTGCCATCCGCTTCAACGATCAACACACGACCGTGAATGGCGTCGCCCATCTGTTTCGCCAGTTGGTTGAAGAAACCGAGCGTTACGTCGATGGTTGATACCCCCCACACCGTGCCATCACGATAAATCGCCATCGCACAGTTGGTACGCGGCTGCGGGCTGGCCGCATCCTGATAGGCTTTAGCCCAGGCACATTGCCCTTTGGCCGCGGCCATACCGTCTTTGTACCACGGCTGCTCCCAGTATTTGTCGGCCGCATCCGAGTTCCAGTAAGTGTTGACCTGTAACTGGTTGCTGGCGTTACGGGCGAAGAACGAACTGTCTTTTTCCTTCGCCGGATCGCGGCGATTAGGCAGCGGCCAGATACCGCCGCCAAACACGTTGCTGTCCTGATACTGGTTCACCAGCGCAGGCAGCAAGTTGTCGATGGCCGCGCTATCCATCACGCCTGCGGCTTCGGTAATGGCACGTTGCTGCGCCTGCACGCGGTTCATCTGTTCGACAATACGTCCCGCCAGGCCATCCACCTCATAGCGCACTAATCGGCTTTCGTTTTGACTCAACTGCGGTGCCACAAACTGATTGATCACCACCACAGTAACCAGCATCAGCACCACGAAAAATGCGACCAACGTCGCGGTAAAACGAGATTGTGTAGTTTTTAACATCAGTGTGCCCTTACCCTGGTTGGCGAGTTGCCTGATCGAGGTTAACGGCATGTTACAGAGGAACTTGAGGTGAGCAAGATCACAAAAATGCAAATAGTTGATTTAGGTGATCATTAGGAGGGTGACTAACGTTGCGCTTACTCATCAGGGTGCGGGCAACCGCCCGCAGAGAGGGCTATTGCGGCGGATCCACCACTTCCTGACGTGGCCGAAATATATGGTCATTACCTTCTGCCTGCAAACGCTGCAGCAGCTGTTGTCCACCGCGATCCTCGGCCTGAGCAAACTGACGTTCCGCTTCGGTGATCGGTGTCGCCCACAGCAGATTCGGTCGATCGCCATCGCGCTTGGGCAGTCGGAACTGGGCAACTTCCGGTGCTAAGCCATTGGCCAGCAGGAAACTCTCGAAGCCCACTGGCGCCACTTCCGATGCCAGCGTGTGCCCTTCGCCAATCCACGTCAGCCGCGCCCACGGCAAGTGCGCGAATTCCGCCAGCGCGCTGGCCATCTGCACCGCATTGGCTTCGGTCATCACTTCACCGTCTACTGCCATCGCCAGCTCAACACGGCGGTACTGCGGGGCCAGCTCATCAAACAGGTAATCCACCTGCGGCATGGGCCGAATCCCCATACCCAGCGTGAGAAAAACCCACACGCCATTATGCCAGTGCTGAGAGATGGCCATTGGCGGCCAGCTCCCTTGGTCGATAGCGTAATACTTTACCGACTCACCAAACTGCGCCTGGTAGCACTGCATCAGCTCATGCTGCACAACATCCCATAAATGGCCGTCATGCCAGTCACGCCAGAAGTGGCGCTGCTGCTCGGCGCGTGCATAGTAATCATTGGTGGAAGCGGATCCGAGCGGTGCGGTCAGGCGATTCTCTTTGATGCAGCCAGCAGAGAAACTCACCTGCTTATCCTGATACAGACTCCAGCCGGGGATCACCGCCAGCAGTTGGCCGTAATACCACAGGGCTGCACCGTCATCACTCGGTTCCCACAAAATCTGTAGACCGGCAGGGTCGAGCATCGGCTCGGCTTCTAAGGTGCGGCAATACTCTGCGCTGAGCAAAGGCGCAATGCCCTGCTCCATCGCTTCACGATCTTCACGCGCCGGTGCAGGCAACAGATTGCGCAGCCAGCAGCCGCGCACCGCGTACTGACTGCGAAACAGATCGTTGGGCCAGATGTAAAAGTAGGCCGTGCGCGCATCCTGTTCGACGATGGCAGTCAGTGTGTTTTGCTGATTTGGCACCTCAGCAATCAGAGGTTGGTGTGTCATAACGCCTCGACAAAGCCTTGAGGGATCCATTTTCCCTGAGAATAGAGCAGGATCGGCACTCGCACCATGTGACACAAGGGTAAAACTCTCAAAGTGCAGTCAGGAAGCGTGAGAATGACTGATGATTGCCAGCACAACGCCCTGACAAACTTCAAATTAATTCGCGATTCATTTGCCGCCTCGCATGCTATTGTCTGCACATTCCTCCTTGCGGAGCTGCTCAGCATGGTGCTGCAAAACCTCGATTTGAACCTGCGCGATGTCGTGATTTTCGCGATTTTAGTGTGGCTGTTTCTTCGCTATACATGGGTGATGTCAGCGCTCACGTTTATGCTCGGTGGTGCGGTGCTATTGGTGTTGTTACCCATCGACATTTACTACAGCTTGCTGCCATTAGCGCTGCTGGGAGTGGGATTAGGGATGCTGCTTCATCATTATCAGCAGCGCCAGCTCACCCTTAAACGTGAAGCCCGCACACCGCGCACCTACACCAAAAAGCAGGACGAGCTGCATTTGTAGCGTTAGCGTCCCATACGTTGCATGGCGCGGGAATAAGCCCCGCGCTGAATCGACCAGCGCAGCAAACCGGCAATCACCGCGATCTCTTTATCCACGCGCCACTGTGTCAACGGGCTAATCGGCTGCTGAATTTGCTGTTGCGCCCAGTCCGGTAACAACCCCATCCCGGCTTTTAGCATCACCCGCATCGCCGGTTTCGCCTGCCAGCTTGGGGCCGGTGCATTGATTAATAGCTGCATCACTTCCAGCGTGCGTTCATCGCAAATCAGTTCCGGGCGCATGGCCTGCAGATAAGCCTCCACCGCCTGCACCGTTTTCGGCACCTTTTCCGCGCCCAGTGCTTCGGCGATGAGCGCCGCTTCATCGTAATAGCGATCCTGCTCGGCCAGTGAGAGCTGCGGATTTTTATAGCGCAGATGCGCGGCGAGGAAGCGGCTGGTTTCCGCCACGTGCACCCAGGTCAGTAAATGCGGATCGCTGGCGGCGTAAGGTTGCCCGGCGTTATCAATACCGGTGACGCGCAGATGGATGCGTTTAACGCGTTCAATCAGGATATTGGCGTCCACCGTGTTACCAAAAGTGGTGACGGCGATAAACTGGCTGGTGCGCCGCAGACGGCCCAGCATGTCCTGACGAAAGTTAGAGTGATCCCATACGCCTGCCAGCGCGGCCGGATGCAGCATTTGCAACATCAAGGCGCTGATGCCACCACATAACATCGAAGGAAAGTCGCCGTGCACGCGCCAGATTACGTGGTCAGGGCCAAACAAACCCGGATCGCCCAGCGGCTGCGAAATATCGAATTCGTTGAGTGCGAGGCCGTTAAGACGAAAGACTTGCTGCTGGATACGATTGCGGAGGTTCATGACGTTTGTCGGTTATGCCCGTTGGCAGAATAAGCTCGGGCCTATCATATACTGCCAGGGGTAACGGTGCGATTCATCCTGCGACAAACCGCACCGTTCCACAAAGTGGCGACAACTAACGCTTACAGATAATCAAACTGCCCGTCTTGGGTGCGTACCGAATCGAGGCCAATCATCACGTTAAATTTGCCCGGCTCGGCGACATGCTGCATTTTTTGATTCCAGAATTTCAGTGCATCCACATCAATCTTAAAGCTTACGGTCTGTGACTCGCCCGCTTTCAGCATGATGCGTTTGAAGCCACGCAGCTCCTGTACTGGGCGGCTGATGCTGGCCACCGGATCGTTGAGATACATCTGTACCACCGTGGCACCATCACGTTTGCCGGTGTTGGTAACGGTGACACTCGCTTCAACGGATCCATTGCGCGGCATGGTTTTGGCGGACATTTTCACCGGCGAAACGGTGAAAGTGGTGTAGCTCAGACCGTAACCAAACGGATACAGCGGGCCATTCACCGCATCGTAGTAATGCGAGGTGTACTTGTTCGGCTTCGCGAAGTTGTACGGAC
This sequence comes from Pantoea sp. ME81, assembly GCF_903970985.1. NCBI lineage: Bacteria > Pseudomonadati > Pseudomonadota > Gammaproteobacteria > Enterobacterales > Erwiniaceae > Pantoea > Pantoea sp. ME81. The sequence continues at coordinate 8,214 of NZ_CAJCKS010000114.1, forward strand.
GCCCGGTTGGCAAGTGGTTGTAGTAGATCGGCAGCTGGCCCACGGAGCGCGGGAAGGACATCGGCAGTTTGCCCGATGGGTTGTAATCGCCAAACAACACGTCCGCAATCGCATTCCCCCCTTCGGTGCCGCTGAACCAGGTTTCGAGCATCGCATCAGCCATATGATCTTCGTTGACAACTGTCAGCGGACGACCGTTCATCAACACAATCACCAGCGGCTTACCGGTCGCTTTCAGCGCCGCCAGCAGTTTTTGCTGGCTTGGCGGAATCACCAGGTCACTGCGGCTGGAGGCCTCATGCGCCATCCCCTGCGCTTCACCCACAGCGGCGACTACGACATCCGCTTTCTTCGCCTGGGCAACGGCTTCATCAATCAATTCCTGCGGCGAGCGTTTATCCACGCTAACTGCCTGTTCGTAGAGGTTGAGGAAGTCCTGAATACCTTTGTTATCAGTGATGTTGGCCCCTTTGGCATACAGCACTGTGCCTTTGCCCGCCATCGCATTGCGTACGCCCTGCAGCAGCGGAATCGACTGTTTCGCCACGCCCGCGGCTGACCAGCTGCCCATAATATCGCGCTGGCTATCGGCCAATGGCCCCACCAGCGCCACGGTGGCGCCTTTTTTCAGCGGTAAGGTTTCATGCCAGTTTTTCAGCAGCACGATGCTCTTACGCGCCACGTCACGCGCTTCGGCACGATGCAGACGGCTCTCGGCATTGGTGTCCTGCGGATCGCTGCCTTTCGGCCCTAAATGGCTATAGGGATCGTTAAACAAGCCCATATCATATTTGACGTTCAGCACGTGACGCGCGGCATCGTCGATCTCCGCCATGGTAACGGCGCCACTCTTTACCAGCCCAGGCAAGTATTTGCTGTAGTACTCATCGCTCATACTCATATCGATGCCGGACTTCAGCGCAATACGCACTGCATCCTGCGGATCGCTAGCCACGCCGTGCTTCAGCAACTCTTTGATCGCGCCATGATCGCTGATAGTGATGCCTTTAAATTTCCACTCACCGCGCAGCAGGTCTTTCAGCAACCAACCGTCCGCCGTAGCAGGCGTACCGTTGAGCGAGTTAAGCGCCACCATCACGCCGCCGCTGCCGGCATCCAGCGAGGCTTTGTACGGTGGCAAATAGTCCTGGAACAGACGCTGTGGGCTCATATCGACGGTGTTGTAATCACGTCCGCCCTCCACTGCGCCATAGGCAGCGAAGTGCTTCACGCTGGTCATGATCGAATAACGGTCAGCGGCGCTTTTGCCCTGCATGGATTTCACCATCGCGCTGCCCATTTGCGAGGACAGGAAAGTGTCTTCTCCGAAGCCTTCAGACACGCGTCCCCAGCGCGGCTCGCGCGTAACATCCACCATCGGCGCCCAGGTCATATTGAGACCATCGTCGGCGGCTTCATAAGCGGAGATGCGGCCGACTTCACCGATCGCATCCAGATCCCAGCTGGCCGCGAGGCCGAGCGGTATCGGGAAAATAGTACGCTGACCGTGCACTACGTCGTAAGCGAAGAACAATGGAATTTTCAGGCGGCTGAGTTGCATCACCTGATCCTGCATCGCGCGAATATCCGGACGCGTGACGGTATTGAAGATTGCGCCAACCTGACCGTGCTGGATCATGTCGCGCACCGCCTCTTTTGGCGTGTCTGGCCCCACGCTGATCAAGCGCATCTGCCCGATTTTTTCATCAAGGGTCATTTTGCCGAGCAGCTGGTTAACAAAGGCGTCACGCGCCTGTTCAGTCATCGGATGGGGGCCAAACAGGTCATCTGCGAAGGCAGGCTGCATGGCAAGGGAAACAGCGAGGCTAACAGAGCAAATCCATTTCATCAGGTCGGGTTCTCTTAAGTGACTGCGCAATATCGAAATAACCGGGGCAGTGTGCCACAAGTTCAGGATAGCAGGTAGCCACCGATGTCACACCGCGACCATGCCGTTGACGCGTGCTAAAGTAGATGCGCAACGTTAACGACAAGGACAGGTTCATGAATAACAACACCTCACACCCTACACTGCTGGCTGAACTGCGCCGCCTCGTCGGCCCTTCACACCTGTTAACTGAGGCGGAACAAACCGCACGCTATCGTAAGGGTTTCCGCTCCGGTGAAGGCGATGCGCTGGCGGTGGTGTTCCCGGGTTCACTGCTGGAGCTGTGGCGTGTGCTGCAGGCGCTGGTGCAGGCCGATGCGGTGATTCTGATGCAGGCCGCCAACACCGGCCTGACCGAAGGCTCCACGCCTAACGGCAATGATTACGATCGTCCAGTGGTGATCATCAGTACTTTGCGCCTCGATAAATTGCAGCTGATTGATGGCGGCAATCAGATTCTGGCCTTCCCTGGCAGCACCCTTTATCAGCTGGAAAAAACCCTTAAGCCGCTGGGACGTGAACCACACTCGGTGATCGGTTCCTCTTGTATCGGCGCGTCGGTCATGGGCGGGATTTGTAATAACTCCGGCGGTTCACTGATCAAACGCGGCCCGGCCTACAGCGAAATGGCGCTTTATGCGCAGATTGATGCCGACGGCAAACTGAAGCTGGTCAATCATCTCGGCATGGATCTCGGCCACTCGCCGGAAGAGATGCTCGGTCGACTGGATGACGATCGCTGGCAGCAGAGCGATGTGCGCTGGGATGAACGTCATGCTTCAGATCATGAATATGCAGAACGCGTGCGCGATATCCATGCGGATACACCCGCTCGCTTCAACGCCGATGAGCGCCGCCTGTTCGAGGCTTCGGGTTGCGCGGGCAAACTGGCGGTATTCGCCGTGCGTCTTGATACCTTCCCCAGCGAACCGAAGCAGCAGGTGTTTTATATCGGTACTAACGATCCAGCGGTATTGGGCGATCTGCGCCGCCATATTCTGGCCGAGTTTAAAAACTTACCGGTAGCGGGCGAATACATGCACCGCGACATTTTCGATATCGCCGAAGTGTACGGCAAAGACACCTTTGTGATGATCGACAAGCTCGGCACCGACAAAATGCCACTGTTCTTCACGCTGAAAGGTCGGGTGGATGCCTGGCTGGGTAAGCTGAGTTTTGTTAAACCGCACTTCACCGATCGCGTATTGCAGCGCATCAGCGGTTGGTTGCCTGCCCATCTGCCGAAACGTATGAAGCAGTATCGCGATAAGTTTGAGCATCACCTGATGCTGAAAATGTCCGGTGAAGGTGTAGCGGAAGCGCAGGAGTATTTGCACGAATACTTTCGCGAAGGCGGTGGCGAGTTCTTTGCCTGTGACGGCAAGGAAGGCGCACATGCTTTCCTGCATCGCTTCGCCGCTGCCGGTGCCGCAGTGCGCTACCACGCGGTGCATGCGGATGAAGTGGAAGATATTCTGGCGCTGGATATCGCGCTGCGTCGTAACGATCAGGATTGGTTTGAGCGCTTACCGGCGGAGTTTGATAACGATCTGAGTCATCGCCTTTATTACGGCCACTTCTTCTGTCATGTCTTCCACCAGGATTACATCGTGAAGAAAGGCGTGGATGCGCATGCGTTGAAGGAGAAGATGCTGGCGATCCTCAGCGAACGCGGTGCCGAGTATCCCGCCGAGCATAACGTCGGGCATCTGTATCAGGCGAAACCGCAGTTGCAGGCGTTTTATCGTCAGCTGGATCCGACCAATACCTTTAATCCGGGGATCGGCAAAACCAGCAAACAGAAAGGTTGGGCGGTTAAGGCTTGATAAATTAATGGGCGGCCCGAGAGCCGCCCAATGGATTATGGCAGTTGCTCGCCCTCTTCCTGCGTGGCCGCTGGCACGGTTCGACGTTCGATAATCATCGTCTGCGGTGTGGACAGCACAATGCCCTCTTTGCGCAGGCGCGTCAGAATATCGAACAGCAGGTCACTCTTAGCGCTGGAGATCTGACGCTGGCCCGCCACGTTGCCGGTGACGCTCAACACGATGCCCGCAGAGGTCAAATCCTTGAATGAGACGGATGGCTCAGGCGTTTCCAGAATGCGCTCGTTCTCCTGGTAAACCTCCAGCAGAATCTCACGCACGCGCACCGGATCAATATCCAGCGGGAAGGTCAACATAATGGTCACAACACCCTGTGCATTGCCCATAGTGGCGTTACGCACGTTCTGTGAGATGAACTGTGAGTTCGGCACAATCACCGTGGATTTATCACTCAGCTGAATCTCGGTGGCGCGCACATTGATACGGCGAATATCCCCTTCAATGCCGCTGATACTCACCAGATCGCCCACTTTTACCGGGCGCTCGGTTAACAGAATCAAACCGGAGATAAAGTTCTTCACGATCTCTTGTAAGCCGAAACCGATACCGACCGACAAGGCACTGACGATCCACGCCAGTTTGTTCCACTGCAGGCCCATAATCGACAGCGTCAGCAGAATGATCAGCACATAGCCGATATTGCTGAACAGCGTCACCAGCGACACGCGCATGCCCACGTCCATGGTGGTCTTCGGCAGGAAATCTTTATCCAGCCAGCGACGCACCGAACGCAGTACGTAAATCCCCACCACCAGACACAGGATGGCATTGACCATGTGCGCGGGCACGATGTTCAACGACTCCAGCCCTTTGCCGCCCCAGAACTCAATCACTTTCTGAATCAGCTCAATCGGTGTCGACGAGGCAAAGGTGCCGTTGAGTAGCGCCAGCGCCACAATACCGATCAATGCGGTTTTACCAATAGCACCGAGCAGTGTAGCCGCCTGCTGCAGATGACGCTCATCAATGTTTAACGAGGTCTGCAGACGTTTGCCGGTGGCATTGTTGGTGGAGAACAGGCTTTCGCAGCCGTCGTTGATCAGATGGCTCAGGAAGTAGAACGAACCAAACAGGATGCCGCACCAGATCAACTCATAGCCGAGGAAGCGGGCCAGCGTGACATAACCGATGATCAGCGAAATCAATATTGCGAGCGCGGTAATCGTCAGCGCCAGCTGAATCAGCCCCACGATCGTGGGACGCGCTTCCGGTGGATTCCCCTCTTGCGCCAGGCGACGGCGCACGCGGTTGGTACGCATGCTAATCGCCAGGCCGGTGGTACCGATCAGCAGCGCCGTCAGGCCGTTGGCGAAGATGGTGGTGTTCAGGCTGGTGCCGACGCTGTAGTTAAAGGACTCTGCGGTCTGGAAAATAAACACCAGCGCAGCGGTAATCGGCGGAAACGGCTTCAGCGCCTGCGCGACTTCATTGGAGATGCTTGGCAATCGCCAGCTCGGACGGCGCGTCGACAGGAAAGCACGGCCCAAGCCGGCGATCAAACCGCAATAGACGCTGAGTTGTACCAGACGCTCAACAAAATCCTGCACGTCAGTCGAGACTTCATCACGGCGGGTAAACGCCAGCGCGATAAAGTTAAAGGTCAGCACCACCGCGGCCAAGGTGGTCAGCGCAATCGCTGCCGCCAGGAAACTACGGCGCAAACGCCCTTCCGGCATTTTGTGGATGCTCACCCAGGCGAGAAACTCTTCGCTGTAACGACGCCCCAGCGTCATCACCAGCATGGCCGCAATCAACCAGCCGATAGTGCCAAAGCGCCAGCCAGGCTCCCAGGAGAGTGCAGCGGTGTCCTGCAATTCAGCGATAAAGTCGCTGATTTTCTCGCCATCTAAATCCTGACGGCTGACCATGGGCGCCCAAAAGCGCGGCCCCAGGATGCTACCAGAGTTCAGCGCCAGCTGGCTCTTCAACTGATCACGGCGCAGGTTGACGATCTGGGAGGAAAGCACCAGCGCGCCATTTTTAATGCCATCGGCCTGCTTGATTTGATCGTCCAGTTTACTTTTCTGGCTCTCCAGCGAGGCGCGTTTGCGCGTCACTTCCGGCGTTTCTTTCACGCCACTGTCCGGTTTCGGTGCCGGACCCAGTACCGCTAGCTGCGCATCCAGTTGCTGACGCTGCGGGATCAGCGCCTGGCCTAAAGTTTCTGCGTTACCGGATAGCTCCAGCGCCATCTCATTGAGCTGGTTGAGCTGGCTCTCATTGGTATCGCCTGACACCTGGCCTTTAATCTTGTCGAGGATTTTCTGCATTTTCGGCAGCTCAACCGCAGGATTGACCTTTGGTGCGGCGTCCTCTTGCTGAGCCGCGGCGGCAGTGTTGTCATCCGCGTAGCTCAGTGCCGGGCTTAACAGCACCAGCAGCAGTATAAATGGGGTAAATAGCGAACGAAGCTTGTACATATGAGTGAGATTCCAGCGCAATGACAGCCGATAAATGCCAGTTAACTTTAGATGGCGGCCAGTGTAGAGCGTAGCCGAAGCGGAAACTATAGGAATGAAGCGCGAAAACATTGGTGCTGACGATTAGGGATTTTTTTGGTCATTCGGGAGGACTTATCCCGCCAATCGGAAGCACTCACAGACGCACAATCCATTGTGCATCTGTGAAGGGAAACAGACGTCGTGATTACTCGTTGCTGGCCGTTTGCGACGATTTCTGCTTCTTGTAGGCCAGCGCCGCTGCCGGAACCGGTGCCGCTTTGCCGGTTTCCAGCCAGTCGCGCAGACGGTTGGCATCGGCAAAGTGGGTGTACTTGCCAAACGCATCCAGCACCACCAGCGCCACCGGACGGTTATTGATCACCGTGCGCATCACCAGGCAGTGGCCGGCTTCATCGGTATAACCAGTTTTAGTCAATGCGATACGCCAGTCGTTTTTGTACACCAGGTGATTGGTATTACGGAACGGCAGCGCATAGTTCGGATGCTTAAACACCGCCGTATCTTCTTTGGTGGTGCTCAATTCACCAATCAACGGATATTGACGCGTGGCTTTTGCCAGCTTGATCAAGTCTTCCGCATTGGAGACGTTGTGAATCGACAAACCTGTCGGTTCAACATAGTGGGTATGCGTCATGCCCAGCGCACGCGCTTTGGCATTCATCGCGCGGATAAAGGCGTCATAGCCACCTGGATAGTGATGCGCCAGGCTGGCGGCAGCACGGTTTTCCGATGACATCAGCGCCAGCAGCAGCATATTGCGGCGGCTGATTTCACTGTTCAATTTGACGCGCGAGAACACACCGCGCATCTCTGGCGTGTGGCTGATATCCACCGACAGCATCTCGTCCATCGGCAGTTTCGCATCCAGCACCACCATTGCAGTCATCAGCTTGGTGAGTGACGCGATAGGCCGCACACGATCCGGATGGCTGGAGAACAGCACTTTATTGGTTTCAAGATCGACAATCATGGCACTGCCGGAGGCGATTTGCGGTTGGGCAATCGGCGCCAGATTAGACAGCGCAGCAGGCGCGGCCAGTGCCGGAGTGACAGCTGCCGGTGCGGCGACAAACAGCGCCAGCGACAGCAAGGAAATACGCATTTTTACAGACATCGTGTCAAAAAAATCCGGTAAGGAGTTTTGCGCCGTGTTTAAGACACAGGCCGCGCGCATCAAACCAGACGGGATGCGGGCTGGCAGCAGCATAATACGCGCTTATCTGCGAAATTTCTTAGGTAGATTGTTTCTGAGCGTTAAAAAAACGGGAGACCTAATGGCCTAATGCCAGTCAGTTAAGCCTGACTGGCATTTTTTCTTCTTGCTGTCGGATATTTATAGGGTCTCTCTTTCACCACCCTTGGGAACGAGCGCTCCCGTCGTCCCGGCAGTCTGACCATCTCGGCTATCGAACTTACGTCCTTTACCAGTTCCGGGATTCGCCCAGGCGAAGCGCCTTCGAGTGTCCAGAGCAGCTTCATCACCCACGCTGTCGATTCCCTGAAGCTGAGCTGGTTAGGCCAGTATCC
>NZ_CAJCKS010000115.1:0-15907 GCF_903970985.1 Pantoea sp. ME81
GACTTCATAGTTCACAAAGCGCCCTTGCCGCTCTTCACGCACCAGTCCCGCACCCCGTAACACCGCGAGATGTTGAGACATCGCCGATTGGCTGATCTCCATCCCGTCGCGCAACGCTGTGGCATTCATGCGCCCCACCGACAGCTTTTCAAATATGGCACGGCGGGTCGGATCCGCCAGTGCTTTGAATATCGCATTTTCAATCATGTTGATGACATTAGCACTGGCTTATTTAAGCAGCAAGATAATGCGCAGCGATCTCTTGCTCGGTGACGATCACTTTCGACACCAAACCGTATTCCACCGCCTGCTCCGCACTCAACCAGAAATCACGCTGAGTATCTTGCTCAATCCTCTCAATCGCCTGCCCGGTGGCATCCGCGAAAATATGATTGAGGCGATTTTTCATGCGCACGATTTCATTGCTGTAAATCTGCATATTGCTGGCGGGGCCTTGCATGCCGCCGGAAGGCTGGTGCAGAAGGAAGCGGGTGTTGGGCAACGCATAGCGATTTGCTTTGTTGGCGGCGACATAAATCAACGCACCTGCGCTGGCAACACAACCAGAACCAATCATGATCACTTCGGGTGTAATAAAGCGTATGGCATCAAAAATCATATCGCCCGATTCAGCATGACCGCCGGGAGAGTTGATAAAGATCGTGATCGGTCGATCGCTGATGGCGGCGAGGATGTGCAGATGCTGAACCACCTCTTTGGCCATTTTTTCATCCACGGTGCCGGTAATGAAAATCTTGCGTGCGTTGATCAGCTGTTCCATCAGCGATGGGTTAACTGGCGGTGCTGCCGGTTCAGAAGGTTCGGTGTTACTGTCGCGCATGGGATCACTCTGCAATAGATGGGGACACCAAACACATTAGCACCTACTTATCTATTAGGCGAGTATGATGCAACGTCAATCGATGACGATGTTAATTAACAGGGCACGGAAAAGTGCCCTGACACGCCGCTATTGGCGGGAATAATTATTTTTTGCTGTTGCTGCTGGTCATATTATCAAACTGCTGTGTGAGATAGTTGCTGGTGCTATTCAGTACACTGACCACTTTATCCAGATTGGTGAACTGGGTTTTGTAGCGTGCGATTTTGTCATCAATGCGTTTACTGGTGGTGTTGTACTGATCGGTCAGCTGGTTCAGTTTTTTACTGATGCTGTCCGTCGCCCCCTGAATCACGCCTTTACTGCTCAAAAACGCGGTAAAAGTGGTATCCAGTACCGTGGTGACGCCGGTTTTCTTACCATCACCGGAAAACATGTCACGCACCGCATCCGGTCTGACCTGTAGCGCAGTGGTCAGTTTGTCGGCATCCAGCTTGAGTTTTCCATCTGTAGGATCGGTGGTGATGCCCGCCTGGCTCAAGGTTTTATATACCGTAGACCCTGAGGAGTTCGCCAGAATGCTCTTCAGCTGCGTCTGAATGTTACGCAGCGTGCCATCTCCTAGCAGCGCACCATTTTTACTGTCTTGATCTTTACCCGCATCCACCGCCGTGTACTTTGTCAGATTGCCGATGGTGTCTTGCAATGAGTTGTAAGAATTCACCCAATCGGTGATGGCGTTTTTCGCCTTGCTGGTGTCAGTACTCACCGACAATGTCTGATTACCGGTGGTTTTATCATTCAGCTTCAGCGTAATGCCTTCCACCGCATCGGAAATGGTATTGCTGCTGCTTTCAATCGGTACATTATTGACGGTTAAGCTGGCATTCTGCGCTTCCACGCTTTGCGTCATGCCGCTGTTAGCGGTGTCAGCCGCATCAAAACCAATAAAACCATGCAACGTATCATCGCCGATCACGCTTAGTGACTTGACCGCGTGATCAGTACCTGTGGCTGATGACGTTAATGACAAACGAAATTCGGTGCTGGATACCTTAATCAGGCTAGCGCTGATACCTACATTGGATTTGTTGATGGTGTCACGTAGCGCCGACAACGAGGTCTGATCTTTGGTCAGCGTGATGCTATTCTCTTTGCCGTCCGCTGTAACAAATTTCAAGATGCGCGAATCGCTGCCATCACCCATCGCTGCTTTGACATCCGCCTTTGGCAAGCTGGTCAGCGTTTGCGATTGCGCCAGATGATCTACGCTGATGGTGTATTTCCCTGCCAGCGCGCTGCCATTGGTATCCGCGCTAAATGCACTCGAACTGGAAGTGGTACTGGTCGCGGTATAGAGACTCGCATCCTTTAATTTGGTGTTAGCCGTCTGAAAAGCCTGAATCGCGGTTTTAAGTGTGCCGTAAGCAGAAAGCTTCGCCGTGGCGGCAGATTGCTGCTTCGAAATCGGTGTCAGTGACTGTTTTTCAGCGGCGGTCAGCTTATCCAAAATGGTACTTAAACCCAGTCCTGAACCCACACCTAAAGTTGAAATCCCAGCCATGTACGTAACTCCTGTTATTTTGACGTTACGGTACTATCGGCGACTTAACGCAAACCTTTAAGAAAACCTGACCATTTCTTTACTATTTCCTTACGAATATCCTTACAGTTTGCACAACATCAGTGCAGACGCGGCTTCAGGGGCCATTGCCCTGTTTTTCCTCCATCGCTTCGCTACGCAATAAAACATGACGTGTCTCACATTTAACGGTCAGTATGCTTGTCGGAATCACAGAGCGGCTTATGATCTCGCCAGATTGTTACTGCGCGCAAACGCAGGCAAAACCTGACACGCCGCTCTCCCGGTGGGTCAGGTTTTTTCTTTTTCAGGGCTGATAAAAATGAAAATCGCGAAGATCCTCAATAACAATGTCGTGGTCGTACTGGGCGAGAACGGCAAAGAACAGGTCGTGATGGGTCGCGGGCTGGCTTTTCAGAAGCGTGTGGGCGATGCGCTGGATGCGCAGCAGATTGAAAAAGTCTTCGCACTGCAGAGTGACACCCTGACAGGAAGGCTAAGCGAGTTGCTTTCTGATATCCCGCTGGAAGTCATCACAACCAGCGAGTTAATCATCGCCAGCGCACGTCAACAGTTGGGTCAGCCGCTGCATGAGAGCCTCTCGATTGCGCTGTGCGATCACTGCCATTTCGCGATTGAACGCCATCAGCAAGGCATTCCGATTCGTAATGTATTGAAGTGGGAGATCAAAACGCTCTACCCCAAAGAGTTCGCGATCGGCATGGAAGCACTGGTACTGATCAATAAACGCCTCGGTGTGGTGTTGCCTGACGATGAAGCAGGCTTTATCGCCCTGCACTTAGTCAACGCGCAACTGGGCAGCGACTTTGCCGATGTCTCTCACGTGACGCAATTTATGCAGGAGATTTTGCATATCGTGAAGTATCGGTTGCAACTGGATTACCGCACCGACAGCCTGAGCTATAACCGCTTCGTTAACCATTTGAAGTTTTTTGCCCAGCGCATGCTGGGAAAACGCGGCGTGTGCAGCGAAGATGAGTCATTGCATGATGTGGTGCGCGACAAATATCCGATTGCTTATCAATGCGCGATGAAGATCGACAGCCATATCCAGCAAAAATATCTCTATGCCCTCTCGGCAGAAGAGCGCATGTTTCTCACTATCCATATTGAGCGAGTTCGCAAAGAGACATTAGCGTTGCAGGAAGATGCCGACGAGGCGTAAAAACGGGCGCCAACGCGCCCGTTAGCGGGTTTATTTCAATGCCGCGCCGTGGCTACGGATCACATCCTGATACCAGAAGAAGCTCTTTTTACGCGAGCGTTCCAGCGTGCCGTTGCCCGCATCATCGCGATCAACGTGGATGAAACCGTAACGCTTCGAGAACTCGGCTTTAGAAGCGCTGACCAGGTCAATCGGTCCCCAGCAGGTGTAGCCCATCACGTCCACACCATCTTCAATCGCTTCCCGCACCTGCACTAAGTGATCATTGAGATACTGGATGCGGTAATCGTCATTGATGCTGCCATCGGCCTCAACCACATCTTTGGCACCCAGGCCATTTTCCACAATAAATAGCGGCTTCTGATAACGGTCGTACAAGATGTTAAGCAGAATACGCAGACCTTCCGGATCAATCTGCCATCCCCACTCTGAGCTGGCGAGATGCGGATTCGGCACCATCGACAAGATATTGCCCTGCGCTTTCTGGTTCTCTTCTTCATTGGTGGTGACGCAACCGGTCATGTAATAACTGAAGGAGATGTAATCCACGGTGTTGCGCAGGTCGCGTTTGTCCTCATCCGTGATGCTGACGGTGATTCCGCGATCGGCGAAGAAGCGTTTCATGTAAGCGGGATAGGCACCGCGCACTTGCACATCACCAAAGAATAACCACTCGCGATTCTGCTGCAACGTTTCCAACACATCGGCCGGACGGCAGCTGAGCGGATAGAGCAACGCACCCAGCAGCATGTTGCCGATCTTACCGCCCTTAACAATCTCATGGCAGGCTTGTACGGCGCGGCCGCTCGCCACCAGCTGATGATGAATCGCCTGATAAATCGCCTGTTGCTCGCTCTCTTCCGGTAATCCAACGCCAGTAAAGGGCGCATGCAATGACATGTTGATTTCATTGAACGTCAGCCACAGCTTCACTTTATGCTGGAAGCGAGTGAATACCGCGCGCGCATAGCGTTCAAAACAATCAATAGTGATGCGATTGCCCCAGCCGCCATATTTTTTGATCAAACCATAAGGCATTTCGTAATGTGACAACGTCACTAGCGGAGTGATGTTGTACTTTGCCATCTCATCAAACAAACGATCGTAAAAGGCCAACCCCTCCTCGTTTGGCTGAGCTTCATCGCCCTGTGGGAAAATACGCGTCCAGGCAATCGAGGTACGCAGAACGGTAAAGCCCATCTCTGCGAACAGCTTGATGTCTTCCGGGAAGCGATGATAGAAATCAATCGCCGTGTCTTTGATGCCAAAATCATTGCCGCTGCGTTCAACGCGCGCGCCAAAAATACCTTTGGGTTGCAGATCCGAGGTCGATAGCCCTTTACCGCCCTCCTGCCAGGCACCTTCCACCTGATTGGCGGCAACGGCACCACCCCATAAAAATGCATCCGGGAAACGTGTAGTCATTTACTTGCTCCTTGGTTATTTCAGCACGGCCAGCAGCGGCGAGCCTTCACTCACTGCGCTGTTGTTCAGGGTTAATACATCAATAAATTCATCGCTGTTGCTCACCAGCACCGGTGTGGTGAGGTCGAATCCAGCGTTTTTGATCGCCTCGATATCAAACTCCAATAGCACATCGCCCACTTTCACTGGCTGATCGTTTTGTACCTGAGGATGGAAATATTGCCCGTCGAGTTTGACGGTATCGAGTCCAACATGGATCAGCACTTCCGCACCTTGATCTGACGTCAGTCCAATTGCATGTCCGGTGCGGAACATGGAGGAAACTACGCCATTGACGGGCGATACTACGCGGCCCATGTGCGGCAGAATGGCCGCGCCCTTGCCGAGTAAACCGCTGGCGAAAGTTTCATCTTTGACTTTCTCCAGCGGCAACACGTCACCCGCAATCGGGCTCACCACGCTTTCACGGCGCGTTAATGTCGCAGGCGCGGGATCGGCGACGGGTTCAGCCACAACGGGTTGTGCCGCAGACTCTCGTAAACCAAACACATAGGTCATGGCACAGGCGAAAACTAGCGCGACCGCTGCACCGGCAAAGGACGCCAGCACGCTGGCATCAATACCCGTGCTGGGCACGACCTGAATAAACGTGAAAATACTGGGGAAGCCAAAGGAGTAAATGGTGGTGTGCCAGAAGCCCAGAATGGCGGCACCCAATGCGCCACCAATACAGCCGAAGATGAAAGGACGTCGACGTGGCAGCGTGACGCCATACACTGCGGGTTCAGTGATACCAAAAATGCTGGCAGTGAATGCCGATCCGGCTATCGCTTTGAGTTTGATATCACGCGTGCGCAGGAAGATCCCCAATGTCGCGCCCGCCTGTCCTAATACCGCCGGCATCAGCAATGGCAGTAGGGTGTCGTGACCGAAGTTTGCCAGATTGTTGAGCATGATCGGCACCAGTCCCCAGTGCAAACCAAATATCACACAGATTTGCCAGATGGCGCCCATCACCGCACCTGCAACCATGGGGCTGAGGCTGTAAATCCACAGATAACCCTCCGCCAGCAAGCGGCTGAGCCAGGTGGCTGCCGGGCCAATCGCCAGAAAAGTGAGCGGCACGGTGATTAGCAAGCACACCAGCGGCGTAGTGAAGTTACGCACCGCACCGGGTGAACGCGGATGTACCCAACGCTCAATCAGGCTTGAGACCCACGCAGCAAAGATAATCGGGATCACCGAGGAGCTGTAATTGAGTATTTCCAGCGGGATACCGACAAAGGTCAGTGGCTTTCCTGCCTGCTGCTGTTGCATCGCTTCAAGTATCAAGGGATGCACCAGCGCTGCGGCAATCGCCATGCTGACAAAGGGGTTACCGCCAAATTTTTTCCCGGCGCTGTAGCCGAGCAGAATCGGCAAGAAGTAAAAGAGTCCATCACTGGCAACAAACAGCACTTTGTAGCTGCCGCTGCTCGCGTCCATCACACCGAGCACCAGCGCCAACGCCAGCAGTCCCTTGATGATGCCTGTCGCAATCATCACACCAATAAAGGGTGTAAAAATGCCGGAAACCAGATCGATAAAACGGGCAAACAGGTTTTGTGGCGTAGTGTCCTCCACGTTATCGGCATGGTCGAGGGCATAGCGTGCCGTTAACGCGCGGTAGACCTCCGCAACCTGGTTGCCGATCACCACCTGATACTGACCCCCGCTCTCCACCACCATGATCACGCCAGGATTATTTTTCAACTCGGCGGTATGCGCTTTTTGGCTCTCTTTTAATTTGAAGCGCAGGCGTGTTGCGCAGTGCATCACGCTGATAATGTTATCTTTTCCCCCCACGCCAGCCACAATGTCATCTGCCAGTTCCTGATATTGCATCTTCCTTTCTCCTGCAAAACGCCTCGAATTTCGCGCAAAAAAAAACCTGAGGCGCGCCCTCTGCTATCGAGAAAGGGCGCGCCTCAGGTTTTGCCTGCCGAACAGTAACAATCCTTAACGCTGGTTATCTTGCTGAGCATTGCCAAAAAGTAGCAAGCAGTTTTCAAAAATCGCGCTGAAATGTGTGAAGCGCGTCAATTATTGTTCAGGAGTGCAGCGCATGCCCGGCACGTTGTAATGCTGACAAAGCGAGGGCAGATAGCATCACACCAATCAAAATTAACAGTTTATAGCTCAGCGCGTTCAGCAGCAGAATACCCAGCACGCCGCCGAACAGGAATGCCATCACCGTGAAGAAGTGCAGTTTTAAACGCTCGATATAGAGCGGCGCATCTTTCGGGGATTCTTTACGGCGTAGCACATCAAACAACATGGCCAACTCAATGCCAATGTCGGTAGCGGTACCGGAGACATGGGTGGTGCGCACGCGTGCGTTGGAAATCCGGGTCACCACGGCGTTTTGTAATCCCATCAAAAAACTCAAACTGAGCACCAGCAATACGCCCGATTCACTAAAGCTGAACCAACTCTCAATGACGCCCAGCGCGAATAGTGCCACGCCTTCCAGCAGGATGTTGATGGCATAAATCCCGCGAATTTGTCGCCTGCGTCCGGAGTTGATAATCAGGGTCGAGACAGAAGAACCCGCTATAAAGAGCAGCACGATGAGCAGGAAGAACAATCCGACATGCAGATTTGCTTTCGCCAGATGATCGGAAAGTGACGAGACGTTGCCCGTCATGTTGGCAGAGAAAAAACCGACGGTTTCAAATGCAGCTGTGTTCAGCGCGCCCGCCACAGCCGCCAGCGTGCAGGCGAGTCGGGTATCCGTATTAAAAGTGCGCGTGTTTTCGGAGGTGATCAGCATGGCTATTCCCGGCCCTGGCAAAGGGGAATATCTTCCTCCTGCGGGCCGGAATTCTCAAGCCTCAGGCAAAAAGCACCCTTTACTGACCGGGCATAACAGGGAGTTATGAGCGAGGGATACAGTCAGTAGAGGTATTAATCGACATGGGTTCGATTAAACCCGTATTGCGTAAGCCGATGATGAAACTGAACATTATTCTCACAATTCAGTTTAGTGTAAATCGATCGCTTATAGTGACTGATGGTTTTGTTATTCAGTCTGACACGCAAGGCAATGTCCTGCTGACTGCTGTATCGGGCAAGCCATTTCAGCATGTGAAATTCTTGCAGCGAGAGCGAAGGAACACGGCTGCGTGTTGATGTATGCGGTCTCTTCTCAGCGAGTGTATTGACGTTTTGAACAATGCTGGCTAATGAGGCTTTTTTTGTCAGAAATAAAACCGAATGAAATTCATGGGCAAGAAAATTAAGCAGCGCAGCATCATTAATGTCGGTCAGTACCAACACGCGGATACAAGGATAAAGTGCCTGCAACAGGCGTAAAAACGCATAGGAAGATTCAATATCATCCGCTTCGGTTTTTAACTCAATAATCATTACTTCGATAGATTGATCGATTAATATTTTTTTTGCATCACTTAAAGATGAGCATGATAAGAATTGGTAACCTGCAGATATTAATAACTTTTCTAAGCCAAGCGCGGCCCAGAAATTGGCTTCAACATTTAATATTTTCATGTTTATTACTTAAACAATTAAAAAACCATTTAATCGTGATTAGTGGCTATTTTAAATCGGACAACATTTCTTTTTTTGTGCGATAAAGACTACAAAATATTAATTATCCCGCGCTGGCGAAGCCGCAATCGCGCACTAAAATTATGGAGTGACTAGCTAGTCCTTATCTCTCACGGAACATTGATATGAGGTCTTCCTATGAAACAACAGAGCTACAGAGGCGGTGCAGGGAATTTTGCTAACGATCCGGCACGCGCAAGAGAAGCTGGCAAAGCGGGAGGCAAAGCCAGTGGAGGCAACTTCAGAAACGATCCTGAACGCGCCGTTGAAGCGGGTCGGAAAGGAGGCAAGATAAGTCGCCGTCCTCCAACAAAGTCTGAGTAAAGCGCTTTAGGATTTGTTCTGCCAGGGACTGGCATCTTCTCTTAATGGATCCGCCCGATGCGACCTGGCCTCAGCCCTGTCGGCCACTGCCCTTCCTGTTTTTCCATACTAAATCCAATCGCCACCGCTTTGCCCACCAGATTACGTTCAGGGACAAACCCCCAATAGCGGCTGTCATAGCTGTTGTTACGATTATCCCCCATCATAAAATAGCTCTCCGCCGGCACCACCCACTCTCCAGGCTGCTGGCCTGGTTGATGGAAAAACGCCGATGCTGAAACAGTCAATTCAGGCTTCTGCAAAAGGCGATGTGTCACCCCCGCCAGCGTTTCAGTGCCCATCAGTAAACGCTGTTCAGAAGGCTTTTCCTCGCCAATCGGTCTGGCATAAAAGCCCGGATGCATTCCGGCAGTCTCGACGAACTCGCCCGCTTTGAGCGCACTGTAATGAATGGCTAGCGCAGGTGCACAAGATTGATGGTCCTGGCAAAAAGGGAAAATAGTGAGCTGTTGTGAGGCTGGATTGAATATGACTTTGTCACCGGGCAAACCGATCACTCTTTTAATGAACAACTGCGTTTCGTCCTGAGGAAACGTAAATATCGCAATATCACCACGTTTAGGGTGTCCGGTGGCAAGCAACGTTTTCTGATTGAATGGATTTCGAAGCCCGTATGAATATTTATCTGCCAGCACCCAGTCGCCGGTGAGGAGAGTTGGCATCATGGAACCAGAAGGAATGCGAAAAGGCTCCCAGCCAAAGGCCCGAACCAGTAACACGATGACCAGTAACGGAAAGAGCGATGCGGGCGTATCCAGCCAACTCGGGAGGCGCTGAGTTTTACCCTGCTGTATGAGCGAAGATTCTGCCTGGTTTTTCTCAACGGTGATGCGCGTCAAAGCCCAAAGCCTGTATGTCCAACTCAGGCCGCTAAAAACCACAGCAATCGCCAGTATCAGGGCGAAGATGTTCATCATAAGAGGGTTCCAGCGCTACCGCGTTATTCATTCGCATCAATCGTTGCGGCTCGTTAATTTGCGCCGTCAATATAAACCAAATGTTAGGTTATCGCTCTCCAATCTGTGCTTTACGGCTCGCTTAATATGATGCGAATGGTGAGGCTTGAGTTATAGGCTTTTCAATGCCATATTCTTTTCAATAATGTGGCTCGCTTAATCTACATAACTTAATAGGGAGTGATAATGTCCACCGAAGAAAGAATAAAGGAACTTGAAGAAACGGTTCAGCGTTTAAAAATCGAAACGGAGGTGTTGCGTGAACTGATGATTAAACAGGTCGCGGTGAATAACATCACCTTTAAAGGGAAATATGATGAAGTCATTATTAACATGGCTAAAGAGTATGAAGAGCGCGGACTGGACGTTGACCGTAACCGAGCCATGCATGAAGCGATACGGCAATACATCAAAGATGATGCATCATCCAATGATTGAAATGCTGTACCGCAATAATACCCTTGCAAATCACGCAAAAGAGCCGCTTACGCGGCTCTGAATTGAGAATCAGATCATCGGTTTTTGATCATCAGGTAGATCACGATCGTCAGTCTCATCACCCTCTTCATCGGGTAAGGGTAAATCGTCGCCAGGCAGCGGCTTAACATCATCTGGATCTGGACGTTCTGACATATATACCTCCATTCACCCTGATTGGGTATAAGTAGTTTAGTGGGGTGATGATTGATGCTGTGCAGCAAATAACCGATTTTGTGAATCAAGCGTAGGATATTTTATAAAATACTTTAACCACTAGAAAAGCTAACTTTATAAACTACATGCTTCGTTTATTTCGAAATTACAGGCTAATTAATCAACAATTTCAACTGATTAAGCAAACCCTATCATTAGAGAGATGTTGTTTAAATGTCGGGTGCGATTAATTGTCAGCGAGGCTATTTATCCTGATAAGGATCCTGCTTGTGATCTTTACTATCATCGCGCGTGCGCGGAATCTCTCCATGATCTTCAGGGTTGTCTTTTGCTGGATGGTCATCCTCTTCATACGCATTGCCGACATTGGGGGCGGCTTCGGGAAATTCCTTATGCACATCCCCTTCTTTATTACGTTGTTCATTCGTATGATGATCTTTCATAATTAACCTCATATTTAATGTCTTTCTTATTGTAGTCTAATTTTAACGACAGAAAATGAATGCTGAACACCTAAGCCATTCATTATTAAAACTGGCAAATTTTTCCATTCCCCTACGGTCTCGCTTACTTCAGATTTTTAGACAGATTAATCCGTAAGTTCGAAAAACGCCTCTTATTCAAGTCACTAACCCAAATTCACATCGGATAGTGTGCCATACTCTCGGTACCCAAATTAATTGGAAAATAACATGTTTCACTTTGTTATCGCCCTCTTCAAGAGCCCTGAGTCATTGCTACAAGTGATGAGCCAGCAAGATATGAAAGAATCCATTCAGGAGGGTGACAGGATCATTATTGATGAAGATGGCAACGCTTCGGTTAATCCGTTAAGTCCCAAAGTTCAGCGCGATTTTGCCCATCATGTCAAAACCTTGAAGGATATCTAAATGGGAACGGCAATATTTATGGTGCTGATGGTGTGTGGTTATTGGTACACCAGCCGGGACATGTCGAGTCGCTTAAAAATAAAGCGTTCCTTTGGCTGGGATGTTTACTTTTTAATTGCCCTTTATGGTTGTATTTTTGTCTTACAGGGCGTGTTTGCCACCGGGATTGTCTGGCTGATATTACTCGCCGCTTCCGCGATCAATAATACTTTTGCACTTACCCACCTGGTGCATGCTCGTTGGCATGTGGATTTTATGACCTGGAGCTTCCTGGGTATTCAGGCACCGGTCGTGATTATGCTCGCCTTTGCCGTGCTGTTTTGTGTGTATCGCTCAAACTGGGCTGGCAGCGCGCGATTAACCGCCAGCAGCCGCCGCGACCTCTATCAGCGATTGTCACGTTCGAACGGTATTGAACAGATGTTGTTGCAGTGTATGGAAGACGGTGAGTTAGCCTGGATAACGCTAAAATCCCGACGCATCTACATCGGCATGATTCATGCCGCCACCTTCGAATATGCCAGCACGGCTAATATTGTATTAATACCGATGCTCAGCGGTTATCGCGATTCACGTACGCTAAATCTCGCCGTTGAGCACAATTACAGCCGTTGGTATCATCAGCACCAAATTGATTTCATGTCGAAACCCAAAACAGCTTTAGCGTTTCGTAAAGTGATTATGGTGGAACAAATCGAGAGTCTGTCGCTATTTGATCCCGCCAGCGCCAGTGCTCTGGCAATGGGTGAGGCAGGAACCGATGACGTCAGGACAGACGCATCACCCTAACTTCCAGCGTAACCAATTATCCAGTTCGCTTTCAGGTAATGGGCGGGAATGAAAGAACCCCTGCGCCTGATCGCAACCGAACTCTTTTAACGCTTCGAGCGTCTCAATATTTTCCACGCCTTCCGCTAACACCACATAATCCAGTTCTTTGAGCATAGCGATAATGCTGCGGGTGATGATGCGTGATGCGGTATCCGTGGCAAGTCCGCCGACAATCGAACGGTCGAGTTTGACCACATCCAGAGGCATTTTTCGTAGGTAGCTGATATTGCTGTAACCGGTGCCGAAATCATCCAGCGCAATACCAAAACCGCGCAGTTTCAACATTTCCAGTCCCTTAATGGCCGCCGCGCTTTCGATGATGCGCTCAGTTTCCAGGCACTCAATGCCGAGCAGATTCGTCGGCAGACGTGCCTTGATCATCTTATTCTCGAGCCTGTCAGCAAAACTTTCCTGGCTAAAGTCGCGCACGCTAACGTTCACCGTGACAGGCAACTGGATACCTTGCCCGTTGAGCCGTTTCAACCGCTCAATGGTTTTATCAATGACCCATTCGGTGATCTCTTGCAGCAGCGTGGTTTGTTCCGCGAGCGGGATGAAAACTGAAGGAGAAAGTTCACCTCGGGTGGGATGGCGCCATCGGATCAGCGCTTCGAGCCCAATCGGTAAACCGCTGCTCAGACAGATTTTCGGCTGGAACACCAGATACAATCCATGGTTGTGCCGTACAGCAGTGGCCAGGTCGTTGACGAGAGTAAAGTCATCCGTACGCCGCTCATCGTTTTCCTCACTGAAGTTCATACACGGGATCCCGCGACAAATGGCTTCATGCAAGGCACTAACGGCTCGACGCAGCGCTTCCTGAGCGGAAATTTCTGACGGCGAAAAGAGGGTTTCACCGGTATGTGTCGCCAAATCGACCGATAAACCTTCGCCAATCTCGGCGCGTACGCCTTCCATGCGTCGCGCAACCCACTCGGCGCACAATGGACTTTCTTGTTGAGTTAATAGCGCAAACCGCCCGGTTGCCACGGTATAGAGCAGTTCATTTTTGCCGGGACGCAGACGTAGCGGCAGTAACGTTGCCATATCTTTGAGGAGCCCTTCGACAGGTGCCATGCCCAACGAACGCGCCAGCTCATAGGCTCGCGGCATATCGATGCAGTCGATCAACACCAGTCGATACCGCGTGTTATCACCCGCATTACGCAAGGCTTGCAGGTCTCTAATCAGTTGCTGTCGGTTAGGCAATCCTGTAACCAAATCGGTAAAACCCACAGAATGCCAGGCTTCAAGAAAGGAAATAACCAGCTGTGATAGCAACGTCATCGTCGCCAGCTTTTCAGCGCTAAAGGTATGTGGTTTGCTATCCACCACGCACAGCGTGCCTAAGACCAGCCCTTCCTGGCTCTTTAGTGGCACGCCCGCATAAAAGCGAACAAAAGGTTCACCTATAACAAAAGGATTGACGGAAAAACAGGCGTCCAGTTGGGTATCGGGCACCACCAGCGGTTGATCCCCCTCGACCACGTACTGACACAATGAATCGGCACGCAACGTTTCACCGACGTTAAAGTTGTGCGCAGCTTTGATGTATTGGAAATCATCGTCAAGGACAGAGATGAAACTGCTGGGAACATCCAGCGTTTTACTGACCAAATCAGTGAATTTGCTCAGTACATCGTCACGGCAGATATCCGGATTCCGAAGTGCCTGGAGCGTGATGCAGCCTGGCTTCAATTCGTTAGTTATGCTCATTTGCACTCGCCCATTCCATTGGCACGGATAGCAATGCTGAACTCAAAAGAATAACTTCATTATCATTAAGGAGAATATCCGCCATTTTGCGTCTATTTTGCTCATTATTAACCGGTGAATATCACCATATTATGCTCGCCATCACGGTTTGTCATGCTGAAATATCTTTACAAAAATCTTACATGAGAACTGAGTAAAGGTATCCTTCATCCCATTCAAGCGAGGCGTAAATTGATAACAAGGATTACGGCTGCCCAGAGATCTTATCAATTGCGCACGCATTAATAGGATTTAATAATTACCGCATAAAATTCAGTCTGTTGTCCGTAATTCAACAAGCACAGAAAAGCATCAAATAAGCGATGCATCACGGCATATATATTCCTGTCATATCGCTAAGTCGGTCCAGGTTTTCTCTTAATGATGCGTCTCGCTTATTAGCTTAATCTCTCAATAATGGGATTATTTTATTTTAGCTAAGGTTTCAAATCCCGAATTTTCAACACCCTGCTCTGGGGAAATCCAGAGATATTACTCTGCAACGATTATTAAGCCGCTTCGCAGGGTATTTTTTCTTTAGTCTATCTTTTCCTCCACACATCACGCCACCCTGTCACGCCGTAGCAGGCTTAAACGGCTAAGAGGTGAAGATGCTGTACAGGGTCACGGCAAACTTCCCAACATTTCCCCTTCCATCTTATCCAGACGCAGCGTAATCTATATGCAAAACGACTATGTTTCATATACGGATCGCATAATGGGTATCGTAAAAATTTCTGATCTGATGCATGAGAATCTGCGTATCGCGAGCACGGCGTTAAGCCGTTCCATCAATGCGCAGGCAGAACACTGGATGAAGATTGGCATGCTGGCTGAGCTATATCCTGACCTCAACCTTCAGGAACTGACGCGCCTGTTGATGCGTGTCGAACGTGACGGCGGCGCAGATTTAGCGCAGCTGCTTGACCAGCCTACATTAACCTCGCAGGGAATCGCGCAATGACCATCAAACTACATTCTGCTGAAGAAATCGAACTGGCACGCGCTGCCGGACACGCCGCGGCAAAAGTGCTGGAAATCATCACCCCTTACGTCAAACCCGGCGTGACCACAGATGAACTGGACGCCATTTGCCATGACTATATTGTCAATGAACTGAAGGTTGTTCCCGCGAATATTGGTTATCACGGCTATACACGCACCACCTGCACCTCGGTAAACCACGTGGTGTGCCATGGCATTCCAGGTGAGAAGAAGCTCAAGAATGGCGATATCGTCAACATCGACGTCGGCATCATCAAAGATGGCTGGTACGGTGATACCAGCCGCATGTATTACGTGGGTGAGCCATCAGTGCGCGCTAAACGTCTGGTCGATATCACCTACGAATCGATGGTTGCGGGCATTAAAGTCGTCAAACCCGGTGCAACATTGGGTGATATCGGCGCCGCGATCCAACAGGTGGCGGAGAAAGCCGGATTTTCAGTGGTGCGTGAATATTGCGGTCACGGTGTTGGTGAGATTTATCACGACGAGCCTCAGATTCTGCACTACGGTACGCCGGGCACAGGGATTGAGCTGCAGGCAGGCATGATCTTTACCATCGAGCCAATGATCAATGCCGGCAAAGCAGGCACCAGTGTTTTATCTGATGGCTGGACGGTGGTGACAAAAGATCGCTCGCTGTCGGCGCAGTGGGAACACACTCTTGCTGTGACCGAGACCGGCTTCGATTTGCTTACGCCATGGCCTGAAGGCACAGGCGATTACGCAGCAATAGAAGGCTGAGTGCGGCTTAGCGCGCTGACAGGCATTCAGGATGCGCCAATGCAG